>DATMKU010000172.1:0-18541 GCA_035570935.1 Allostellaceae bacterium | reverse complement strand
TGGGGCAGCTGGGACGCGCGCCGCGCCTTTGGCGGCGTCACCAAGCACGTCATGCAGGCGCACGACCCGGTGGCCGCGGTGCAGGCGACCCAGCTCGGGATCAAGCATGCGCTGGCCGGCCAGCCGGGTCCGGTCGCCGTGCTCTACAGCCATGATTCGCTGGCCGGCTCGGTGGCACCGGATTCGCAGCCGATGCTGTACCCGACCCGCTATTACCTGCCGTCGCTGCCGCCTCCGGCCGAACAGCGCCAGGTCGAGGCCGCCGCAGCGGCGATCCTCGCCGCGCAAAAGCCGGTACTGATATCGGGTAACGGCGTGCGCATCGCCCGCGCCTATGACGAATTACGGCAGCTCGCCGAGGCGGCGGGGCTGCCGGTGGCGACGACGGCGGCAGGCAAGGGCACCTTTGCCGAGACCCATCCGCTGGCCTTGGGCGTCTTCGGCACCTTTGGTACCGAGGCCGGCAACGCCTGCGTCGCCGAGGCCGATCTGGTCGTCGTCGTCGGCTCAAAACTCAGCCCAAGCGACACCGCCTGGGAAAACCGGGCATTGCTCGACCCGACCCGGCAGACTTTTGTGCAAATCGACATCGAGCCGCGCAATGCCTCGTGGAATTACCCGGCCGAGCATGTGCTGCTCGGCGATGCGGCGGTGATCCTCGGCCAGCTCGCCACCGAGGTGCAGGCGCGCGGCGCCGGCCGGCGGCAAGCAGCCGAACGCCGCGTCGCCGGGCATCGCGAGCGTCACGGCTATTTCAACGACCGCGCCTATTTCGCCGACGAGGTGCCGATCCTGCCGCAGCGGCTGATCGGCGAATTGCAGCGCGGCCTGCCCGAGAATGCGATCGTCACCTGCGATGCCGGCGAGAACCGCATCATGATGACGCATTTCTACCAGACGAAGCGCGCCGAGGGGTTTCTGCAGGCCGCGGGCTCCGGGCCGATGGGTTTTGCGATCCCGGCGGCCCTCGGCGCCAAGCTCGTCCACCCCGACCGGCCGGTTGTCGCGGTGTGCGGCGACGGCGGCTTCGCGATGACGATGAACGGATTGATGACCGCGGTCGAGCACGACATCCCGATCATCACCGTCGTCTCAAACAACAAGGCATTGGGCTGGGTGTTGCACGGTTCGGGGCCGTTCTCGGCCGAGTTCAACGATTGGGACTTCGCCGCGATGGCCCGCGCGATGGGCTGCCGTGGGGTGCGCATCGAGGACCCGGCGGCGATCGCACCGGCTCTCTCCGACGCGCTGGCGACGCGCGCGCCGACCGTGCTCGACGTGCGCACCTCGCTCGCCGTCACCTTTGCCGACATCACCTCGCAATTGGCAAAGGATGCTTCGCCGCGCCGCCGCTGAGCGAGGGCGCGGTGGCATCGGTTTCCGATATCGACGCGGCTCTGCGGCGCGCCGTCGAGGCGGGCGAGGTGCCGGGCGTCGTGGCGCTGGCGGCGACCGACCGCGGCATCCTGTACGAGGGCGCGTTCGGGCAGCGCGACATCGGCGCCGGGCCGGAGATGGCGCTCGACACGATCTTTCGCATCGCCTCAATGACCAAGGCGGTGACCTCGGTCGCGGCGATGCAGCTGGTCGAAGAGGGCAAGCTCGCGCTCGACGAGCCAATCGGCCGCATCCTGCCGGAACTCGCCGCCCCCTATGTGTTGCAGGGCTTCGATGCTGCGGGAAAGCCGCGGCTGCGGCCGGCAAAGCGGCCGGTCACCTTGCGCCACCTGCTGACCCACACCGCGGGCTTCGGCTACGAAATGCTGAACAGCGAGCTGATCCGGTATATCGCCGCCACCCATACGCCCTCGACCAGCACCGGCGAACTCGCCTCGTTGCGGCTGCCGCTATTGTTCGACCCCGGCGAGAAATGGCAATACGGCATCAACACCGATTGGGTCGGCCGCGCCGTCGAAAACGCGAGCGGCGAGCCGCTCGACCATTATTTCCGCGACCATATCTTCGACCCGCTCGGCATGAAGGACAGCGGCTTTCAACTGTCGCCCGCGCAGCGCGAACGGCTGGTGCAGGTGCATCGGCGCAAGGCGTACGGCTCCCTCGAGCCGATCGCGATCGACATGCCGCCGAGCCACCCGGAATTCTGGTCCGGCGGCGGCGCGCTCTATTCGACCGGACCGGATTATCTGGCGTTTCTGCGGATGCTGCTCGGCGGAGGGCGAATCGGCAGCACGCAATTGTTGCGGCCGGAGACCGTGGCGCAGATGGGACAGAACCAGGTCGGCGATCTCGCGGCCGGGGCGATGCGCACGATGATGCCCGAGCGGACCAACGATTTCGTTCTGTTTCCGGAGGGCGAGTGCCGCTGGGGGCTCGCCTATATGATCAATACGCTGCCGGGGCCGAACGGCCGCGCCGCCGGCAGCCTGAGCTGGGGCGGGATCTTCAACAGCTATTATTGGATCGACCCAGCGAAGTGTGTCGCCGCGGTGCTCCTGACCCAGCTCCTGCCGTTTGCCGATCCCTCCGCGCTCGCGCTCTACGGCGCTTTCGAGCGCGAGACGTATGCGCTATTGGGATCGAGATGACCGACTTGCGTCGGGCCGAGCAAGAGGCGGCGATGTGGTGATCGGCTCGCTCGACACGCACGAGACCGTCAAAGCCCTCACGGCTGCGGGCTTCAGCGACTCTCAGGCCGAGGCGCTCACGGCGGTGGTGAAGCGCGCGGTTGACATCGATCTCTCGAACATAACAACAAAGGCCGATCTTGCGGATTTGCGGCGTGAACTATCGATTGAGATCGCCGATTTGCGGCGTGAACTGTCGACCGAGATCGCCGATTTGCGGCGTGAACTTGCCCAGTTGGAGCTCCGGCTCATCAAATGGGTCATCGGCGTCGGCATCGCCGCAACACTGGGGGTCGGCGGCATGATTTGGACAGCGATGCAAGTTCTGTTGCGCGGCTTCCCGCATCCCTAGGCCGAGCGAGCCTCTGATGAGAGGTCGGCCCATGCCCGCATCGGCGATCGCTTGCGCTGCCCCGGTTCACGTCCTCTGATATAAGACAGTCATGCTGGTCCTTTCCGACGTAACCTACCGCATCGAAAAGCGGCGCCTGCTCGATCGCGCGAGCGCACAAATCCCGGACGGGGCCAAGGTGGGCCTGGTCGGGCGCAACGGCGTCGGCAAATCGACCCTTCTCAATCTGATCCGCGGCGTTTTGGAGCCGGAAGACGGCACGATCGAATTGCCGGGCAGCCGGCGCATCGGCTTTCTGGCACAGGAAGCGCCCGGGGGTGAGGCGACGCCGTTCGAAACCGTGCTCTCCGCCGATCGTGAGCGCACCCGCCTGTTGGCCGAGCGCGAAGCCGGCCCGGCGCCGCTGCGCGCCGCCGAGATCGAGACGCGGCTGTTCGAGATCAACGCCGCTTCGGCGCCGAGCCGCGCGGCGCGAATCCTCGCCGGGCTCGGGCTCGACGCGGCGATGCAGCGGCAAGCGCTCGACGATCTCTCCGGCGGCTGGCGGATGCGGGTGGCACTGGCTGCCGTGTTGTTTCCCGAGCCGGATCTATTGTTGCTGGACGAGCCCACCAACCACCTCGACCTCGAAGCCTCGCTGTGGCTCGAACGTTTTTTGCGCGGCTATCGCCAGACGCTCGTCTTGGTCAGTCACGACCGTCGCGTGCTGAACGCGGTCACGACCACGACCCTGCACCTCGAGCGCGGCAAGTTGACGGCTTATGCCGGCGGCTTCGACGCGTTTGTCCGCGCCCGGAGCGAAAATGCGCAGCGGCTGGCGGCGGTCGCCAAGCAGCAGGAGGACCAGCGCCAGCGGCTGCAGGCTTTTGTCGACCGCTTTCGCGCCAAGGCGTCAAAAGCGCGCCAGGCGCAGAGCCGGCTGAAGGCGTTGGCCCGGCTCGACCCGGTCGTGCTCGCCGCCGCCGAGCCGCCGCCGCGGATCGCGTTCCCCGACCCGCCGCGGCTGAGCCCGCCGCTGATCTCGCTCGACCGGGCGAGTGTCGGCTATGGCGCGGGGAAGCCGGTATTGTCGCGCCTCGATTTGCGCCTCGACCCCGATGACCGCATCGCCTTGCTCGGGGCCAACGGCAATGGCAAGACGACCTTGGCGCGGCTGCTCGCCGGCCGCCTGGCGCTGCTCGGCGGACACATGACGCGCTCGCCCAAGCTGCGCTGCGGCTACTTTGCGCAGCACCAAATTGAGGAAATGCAGCCGCAGGAATCGGCTTACGACCATCTGTCGGCGCTGATGCCAGCGGCTTTGCCGGAGACGGTGCGCGCCCGTCTCGGCGGCTTTGGCTTCAGCGAAGACAAGGCCTTTGTGCCGGTTGCCGAGCTGTCGGGCGGCGAGCGGGCACGGCTCAACCTCGCGCTCGTCACATGTGACGCGCCGTCGCTTGTGGTCCTCGACGAGCCGACCAACCATCTCGACATCGAAGCCCGCGGCGCGCTGGTGCAGGCGTTGAACGAGTTTCCTGGGGCGGTGGTGCTGGTCAGCCACGATTGGCACCTGCTCGAAATGGCGGCCGATCGGCTGTGGCTGGTCGCGGACGGAACCGTGCGCCCGTTCGACGGCGACCTCGATGACTACCGGCGTCTGGTGCTCGAACGCGCCGAGCCGACGGCGGGCGAAAGCTCCGCGGAGACCGACCAGCGTCGAGCAGCGCGGCGCCGGGCTGCCGAACAGCGCCGGGCGCTCGACCCGTTGCGGCAGCGCGCTCGCGAAGCCGAAGCGCGGGTTGCACGCCTGTCACAGGAGTGCCACGCGCTCGATCGCAGTCTGGCCAAATTCAACGGGGCGGGGCCAACCGGGATCGCGGCTGGCGCTGCGCTGAAGCGGCGCGCCGAGTTGCTCCGGCTGATCGCGCAGGCGGAGAACGAATGGCTGACGACCGAAGAAGCAATCGAAGGCGAATCGCTCGGTCGGCCGTGAAAAGCTGACGGGGTCTTTACTCGGTCGGCGTCGTGCATGGCCGTGTTGCGCGGAGCGCCGGCCGCGCAGCGAATCGCCGGTTGCGACGGCGAGCGCGTCGAGGCATGTTCGCCGCTGCTTTGTTGCAAACAGCGGTTCCGCAACGGCTCGGCTGACGACTGTCTCGGCATCCAACTGTCGTAAGGAGCGATGGCTCGGCGATATTAAGCAAAATATGCGCCGCTTGCGCGCGGCCGATGGACGCATCGCTGCGAAACCTCGCTGATCTACTTTGACAACCTGCCCCGGTACAGTCTATTTCATAAAATTGACAGGGAATTCTCGATTTAGGGTTGGGCGCCGCAAGCGAGACCAGAACCGGGCGCGATTTGGGGCCTCCTTGGAGCTGATTTTTGCCATGGCCGACAGTCCCGCGATTACCGATCGAAACCTTGAGGCGACGACGAACATTTCGCTCAAGCGGGAGCCGGCCTGCTTCGCTTTTTTGTCACCCCGATCGATCTCATCGCCAATGCCGGTGGATTCGATCAACCTCGACCTCGCCTCCGCGGACTATTTCGACGGGCGCGCGTCGTTGTGGACGACGCTCGAAATGCGTTCTTCGGTCAGCGACGACCACCCGGCGGCATTGCTCGGGTTTGACGAGACCTTTCTTCGACCTTTCGCGCGGGCATTGATCGAAGCGGCGACGACCCGGGCCGCCTATCGGATGACGATACTGCACGAGGGACGCGACACCAAGCGGTGCCGCGTCGTCGAATACGTCACGGGTTCCGGCAAAGCCCTTTCCGAACTGGTCCTGCAACCCTTCGACAATGTCGTTCTGATCAGTGCCGCGACCGCCAACGATGGCGAGGAAACTTTGTTCCAGCTGCCGCGCACCGACAGCTTTTTGCGGGCCTTTGCCAAAATGGCCTTTGTTGCCGACCAAGCCCTGCACGATTTGCTCGACGATATGGAGCGGGTTGCCCGCCGGAACAGAGCATCGGCGAATCCATAGCTCCGGCACGTGTCGAAGCAGCGGCATAACGGCGCATCAATCCACTGCTCCGGCCAGGCGCCGGCATCTTCTTTGCGTCGCCGCCTCGTACGCCACCCGTCTGCCGACCGCTGCCTCAGATGCTCGGCGAGCGCGCCGGCGTGAGGCTGGGTCCGCGCCTCACCGCTCTACGTAGGTTCCCAAACGCGGACCAGCGCCAGATTAATGTTGTGGTGGCGCGCCGCCACCGTAAGGCGTCAGGCCGGGCCCACCGGTGTTTGGACCGGGCATCCCCATCGCGTTTCCGCCGCTTGGGTTTTCCGGAGTCGGCATCGGCGCAGCCGGGGGTGGGGGTGGCGATGGCGGGCCCCCCGACTGGATGCGGGCGAGCTCTTCGCGGTTGAGTTGCGCGGTCGTATCGCCGGTCAGAGCAGCCTTAGCGGCCATATGCCTGTGAAAAGCGTGCATCGCTCTGGCATGCCTTACGGCGTGATGCGCCGGCGGGGTCGCAGAAGTCGCCGGCGCTGTCCCGGTGCTATAGGGTGTCAGGCCGCCACCCCCGCCGGGGTTTGGACCGGGCATCCCCATTCCGTTTCCGCCACTCGGGTTCTGTGCCCAGACCGGCGCGGCGATAACGAGCGCGGCCGCGAACGCAACGCCATTCAACAGTTGCTTCATGCCAATCGTCCTCTCTCGCCATCGCAACATCCCTAGGATCAGGGGACTCAGCTCTGTCGCCAAAACATCCCTGACCTCGGTCACCTGGCGAAACGATCCTTCTCGCGATTACGCAGATCGGCCCGCCAAAATTTGAGCGCGGCGCTACATCACTTGCCGGGCATTGGCCCCGGCGGCGGCGGCGGATTGCTCATGTTGCCGGTTTGGATACGGGCCAGCTCTTCCCGATTGAGTTGAGCCGTCGTATCGCCCGACAGCGCGGCCTTATGCGCCATGGAGCGGTGGAAATTGCGCATCGCCTTGGCGTGGTGATAGGCGTAATGGTGGTGCGACGGCGGCATCGCCGAATTTGACGGCGGTGGCGCCTCGGCGGCTGCCGGGGCCATCGGCGCGGGCGCCGGCGGCGCGCCGCCGCCGCTGTAGGGGGTCAGGCCGGGTCCGCCCGGGTTCGGCCCGGGGGTTCCCAAAGCGTTTCCACCGCTCGGATTTTGCGCCCACACCGGGGCGGCGATTGCAAGCGCGGCAGCAATCGCCACGCCGCTCAAGAGATGCTTCATGCCTATTGTCCTCCGCAGGAGTTCCGGATTGTCCCAAATATGACCCACTCGCGCCTTCCCTAGGTGGCCTATCCGGCCGGGTGTCAACGACGCAAAACGTCGGCCAGTTCCCTATCCGCGCGACCATTTGGCGTTGCGCATTGTCTCGGCCGAGTCTTGATAATATGCCCGCGATCGTCTTCTTTCAAGCGCTTGGGTAGCTCAATGAGAAACTGAATAACGGGAAAAGCGAGAAGCCGCAGATTATCAAAAATCAGTCGTCGCTCATGCCAGACCGAGTAGCGCAATTCGCGGCTCGGCCGACGCCGGTACCCGGCCATTTCCCGCGACCCGCGGCCCTCACTCAGAGAGATCCCGTATCCGTAGGACGGCTAGCGGGTTACGTGGCCCAGGTTTGGATGCGGTTCAAGCCTCGTCACGGCGATGTCTCGCGTTGAGACCGGCGATCTCGGGGCGATCGAAATCGAGTTCGCCCACGTGCCTGAGCCCAGGGACTGATCGATCGCGCCTCCGCGCCCTCACCGCTTCTTCGGCACATCGCCGGCTCGCCGCCGTGGGCCATCGCCCTAACCCAGACTGCCGAGTTAATGATAACGAATTCTTCAACCAGCCCGGCCGGCGGACGGCGGGGAGGCCAGGGAACCCTGGGTCGCGGGCTTGGTGGATTTTTTGGTCGCCGACGATTTCGTCGTCTTGTGCCTGGTCGTTCTTTTTGTCGACTTCCTGCTGACCCTATGCGACGTCGCCTTTTTCGGCGCCGCCATCGTCGTGGTCGGAGTAGTCGGCGCTACGGCGGGTGCGTTCATCGCCGGAGCCGTTGTTACGCTGCCCGAGGGAGCCTGGGCGTAGGCGCCCACCACCAAACTATCGGCGGCAACAAAAGCAAACAGCGCAATCGCGGTGACAAGCGTCTTCATAGAGTGGCTCCTAAGCGGAAATATCGCTCGACGTTTTTTGTCGCACTCGTCAAAAGGTGCGGCGAAACATTCACTTCGCTACAATTGCACCGGTGCATCGCGATCTTACAATACCACCAATTGAAACGCCGCAAGTAAGAATTATCCGATAATCGAGGCTCGCTGCCGCCTGGGCAGGCCGCCGCCCCAGGCGGCTCCACCCGCAATCGCTAAGTCAGAGCAATCGTTGCGCGAGCTTCGGCGCGTGCGCCCAGATTGCGGCGCACTCCGATGTCGGGTCGGAGCACCGCGAGCCCGCTGCCAAGGCCAACGTCTCCGTCGTTCACCCGGGGAACTCAATCCCAATCTTTTTGCGTCAGGCGGGTCGCGGGTCGCAAACAAAAAACCGCCGCGGCTCGATCCGCGGCGGCAGGCGGAACCCTCCGCGATGGAGGGTTCCGTATTGATGGTCGACGACCTCGCGTTACGGGAAGACGATCTCGACGCGGCGGTTCTGCGGCTCGCGGACACCCAGAGGAGTGGGCACGCGCGGGTCGCTCATGCCACGCCCGGCGACGATCATCTCGTTGCGCGGGATGCCGAGCCGCTCGAGGACCGCAGCCACGGCGTTGGCGCGCCGCTCGGAGAGCCGCTGATTGTATCCCGCGGAACCCGTCAAGTCGGTGTAGCCGGTGACCTGGATCTGGACCGCACCACCCGCCTTGTAATGGGCCGCCGCAGCCTCGAGGATCTGCATGCCTTCGGGGGTGATGTTGTATTTATCCCAGTCGAAGAACACGAGGTAGACCTGATGGGTCGGCGGGGGCGGCGGCGCCGGCGGGGCCGGTGGAGGCGCTGCCGGGGGCGGTGCACCGAACATCATTGTCAAACTGGCGACAAAGTTGTTCGACTGGTACTTGACGTTTCTGACACTGCTGAAGACGCAGCATCCGGTCACGCGCGTGACTTTCGCGTTCGTAAGCGTTTCGTTCGGCGTTGCCAAATAGCGATAGTCGAGATCGATCGCCAACGCCGGATTGATCAGATAACGTATTCCGGCTATCCCCTGATACCCGAAGTTCCATGTGTTTCCGGTCAACGATGGGCTGGTAAAGGTGACAGGGCCGGTCGAGGTCTGTACCGTGGCGGTGCCGCCGATACTACGAAATACGTTGACCGCGCCAATTCCGGCCCCGATATGCGGAGTAATCGGCCACCCCAACGTGAAGTCGTAGAGCACGTTGGTCATTATCGCGTTGGCGTGGGTGTTATTGTTAGTGCTGTGAAGCCCACCAAGGTTCGATACCGAGTTGTACTGGTAGCGGTATTCCTCTTCGAACCGCCACGGTCCCCAAGCGTAGCCCCCGCGAACGCCGGCGTTGAAGCCGCTGTTGGTATTGAGCGTTCGTGAGACGGTACCGATTCGCCCGTTGGGACCCCGCACGGCCAACGTCGGCGACTCACTGAAAAGTGAGGTCCACCCGCCCTCAGGCCCGAGGTAAAACGCCCCCGGCGGATAAGGCCCGAACAACTGGGCGTGTGCCTGGACACCGCCGAACGCTATACCTAGCGCTACGCCGGCGCCTAGCAGAAAGCGATTTCTCATCCCTTACCTCCGGCCGCAAATACGCGTGTGACGATGGTCGTCGCGCCACCGTTCGCCCATCTTCACCATCCGCCGCCTCGAAGGCAATGGCTTTTTAGCGCAACCCGACGGTTTGTTGGGAAAACCGTGCAGAACCCGCATTCCCGCGACATTACTGCAACAGTTTGCTGACAAACCACCGAATTACCACGATCTTACTGCGACTTTTCTGCAACGTGCGGCGACAGAACCCGCATATGTCGCCCGCCGGACCACTTTGTCAGGAACTCGCAGCCCCAATCGGACGTTGCCGTCGCTCGCGCCAACTCGCGTCCGTCGCCGCGAGCCTCGCCGCGTGCGGCGACCGGGCATACCATCACGGGTCGATCAACACGCCCGGATTGAGCAGCCCGCGCGGGTCGAGCGCATGTTTCGCCGCGCGCAATGCCGCGGCGAATAGATCGGGTCGCTGCTGGTCGTACCAGGGCCGGTGGTCGCGGCCGACCGCATGATGATGCGTGATCGTCCCGCCGGCCGCGATCAGCGCGTCGCCGGCCGCGCTCTTGATCGCCCGCCCCTGCGCCTCGAGCGCGCCGTGCCGGCCCAGCGCGTGAAACGAGAAATAGGGCGCCGGGCCGTCGGGATAGACATGGGTAAATCGGCAGGTGACTTGCCCCGGCCGCCCGGCGGCATCGCGGATCGCCGCTTCGGTCGCAGCCTTGACCCGGTCGTGAAGCCTCTCGAACCGCTCCCAGGTGATCGCGGTCTCGAAGGTGTCGGCGATCACCGCCCGACGGATCGTACGCTCGCGGGCATAGGGCATGCGGATAAAAGCGGTGCGCCATTGCTCGGCCGCACCCTCGCGATGGGCATCGCGCTCGCCAGGCCGCTCCGGCATCCCGCCGTGGTCGGCGCAGCATTCGAGGGCGCGTGCGACCCAGGCGTCGAGCGGATGGTCGCCCGATTCGAAGGCCAACACCATAATCGCGGCGCGGCCGTCGCCGGCGCCGGTGTTCGCCGCCTCCTGCGGGTCGAGGATGCGGCAATTTGCCGGGTAGAGCCCGGCCTGGGCGATCGCCTTGACCGCCCGCGCGGCGCTAAAAAAATCGGCAAAGCGCACCGCCCCACCGGCGCGAAACCGCGGCCGCTGCTGCAGCCGCACCCACGCCTCGGTAATCACGCCGAGGATGCCCTCGGAGCCGATCAGCAGCCGGTCGGGGCTCGGTCCTGCGCCGGAGCCAGGCAGTCGTCGCGTCTCGACGACGCCCTGCGGCGTCACCATGCGGATGCTTTCGACCAGGTCGTCGATATGGGTGTAGAGCGTCGCGAAATGCCCGCTCGAGCGAGTCGCGATCCAGCCGCCCAAGGTCGAATATTCAAAGCTCTGCGGAAAATGCCGCAAGGTCAGCCCATGCGGTCGCAACTGGGCTTCGAGCGCCGGCCCGAAAACCCCGCCTTCGATACGCGCCGCGCGCGAAACGGGGTCGATCTCGACCACTCGGTCGAGATGGCGCAAATCGAGTGTTACCGCGGCCCGGCACGACGTCCCCTCGATCCTCGGCTCGACGCCGCCGACGACGCTGCTGCCGGCGCCAAACGGAATTAACGCCGCCTGCTCGCCGCCGGCCCAATCGATGACCGCCGCGACCTCGGCCTCGTTGCGCGGGTAGGCGACGACATCCGGGGCGGCGGCGTAGTCGCCGACGAGACCCTTCGCGTAATCGCGGAACGACTTGCCGTAAGTATGGGCGACCCGGTCGTAGGCTTCGGTCGAACAGAACGGCGCCAATGCCGCGGGAACCCTCAGGCGCGGCGGCTGCAGCCTGATCTCGGCGAGCGGCGGCGGCGAAACCTCGGAGAAATCATCGACGCCGAACAGCCGGCGATACCGGTCGAGCGCGGCTTTTTCCTCGGCCGCGGTCATCCCTTCGCCTTCGCGCCCCCAGCCGAAATGTTTGAGCCGCCCCTCAGCCATTCTCTTCGCTCCCGCCGCGCCGCCCGGACGAGAATAGCCCCAAATCCGCCTTCACGCCCCCGCCAAGTTTCGTAAGATGAACCTGGGCTCGGGCGGTTCCGCGCCCGGTTTTCGGGGCGACGCCGCTGTCGGTTTCGGAGAACCGGCGAGCCGGTGATCGGCTTATAGTGTCGCGATCGCCTGGATTTCGATCAGCAGCGGCTCGGCCACCAGTCGGTCGACAATCAACAAAGTGTTCGGCGGGTAGGCGCCGGTCGGAAAGAGGCGCGGAAATTCGCGGGCGCGATGGGCCATGAATTTGGCGACGTCTTGCGAATGGACGAGATAGGTCGTGAACTGCACGACGTTCGCCCAGCCCGCGCCGACCGATTCGAGTGCAGCCGCGAGGTTGGTAAAGGTTTGCCCGCACTGTGCGTCGAAATCATCGACGCCGACGATCTGGCCGGCTTTATCCACCGCCACCTGGCCGGCGATAAAGATTAATTCCGACGCCTTGACGCGGGCGATGTGCGAATAAGGCCCGAGCGGCGCGCCCAACGAATCGGGGTTGGAAATCATGATCTGCGCCATCTTCGCCGCCGGAGCTTGCCGCCGCAGTTTATCGAATGCTACGGGGTGCGGCGCAACCCGAGATCGGCGAGGCAGCCGTCGAACGGCCCGCTCTCGGTCGTCGTTTTCACCTTGTCCTGGCAGGCCGCGACCAGCGCCGCGAACTCAGCCTTGGTCGGTGGCTTGCCGGCCGGCGTCTGCCAGTCGCGCATCTCCGACGAGGCGCTCGCGGTGGAACCGCTGGCAGCGGCACACGCCCCCAGCGCCAATAGAGCAACGACGGCGATTGCTCGCATCCCTCACCCCGCCCGATTTCCCCGCGGGTAAATTATCGGGCGATTGCCGGCGCCGCCACCTTTTCGGGATGCGGCGCGCCGTCGCCGACTCCCGCGACAACAAAGCCGGCCCGAGTGTGCGCCGCTCGCACCACGCCTGGTTCTTCAATCCGGGTCGTATTCGCGGTCTTTGCTCGGGATCAAATCGTAGGGGAGGGCAAAGCCGGGCATCGCCTTGAGACGCTGCGACCAGGCTTCGAGATAGGGCCAAGCGGCGATATCGAAGCCGCCCTCGGCCATAAACACCATGCGGCCCCAGCAACCGATATCGGCGATCGAGCAGTGGTCCCCAACCAGCCACTCCCGGTCTTTCAGCCGATTGTCGACAAACGACAGCGCCGCCTCGGCCTTTGGCCGGAACTCGGCGATGACCTCGGGGTGCGAGGCGCGGAAGCGGGCCGAATGGCGGATTTTGGCGACCGCGGTGATGTGGTCCGCCTCCCACGACAGCCATTCGCGCGCCTGCCAGCGCTGTTGCTCGGTCGCGGGCTCGAAATGCCCGGTCGTGCGCGCAAGATAGTCGAGGATCACGTTCGATTGCAGGATGGTCAGCCCGCGATGGCGCAAGGACGGAACCACCCCCCAGCGGTTGACCGCAAGATATTCCGGCGTTTTCTGCACGCCGGTCTTGAGGTTGACCGTGCGAAACGAATAGGGCAGCCGCGCCAATGCCAGATAGAGGATCGGCTTATAGCTCGAGCTCGAAGTAAAGCTGCCGTAGATCGTGATGCGGTCGTCGGTCGCGGTCATTCGGGTTCGGTGAATTCGAGCTTTTCGGTGAGACCGTAACCGTCGGCGAGCTGCTGCAGTTTGTACCAGGTCGCGTCCTCGACCTCGATGCCGTCGCGGCTGCGGTCCTGCTGGCGGCGGTATTCGATCTCGCCGGGATAGAGGACACCACTGCTGCCCTCGGCCGGCGGCGTCTCCTTCAGATAGGCGATAAAGTCGCCGACGTCTTTTTTGAATTCGGCGAGCGGGCGGAACGCGGCGACGTTGAACACCGCCATAAAGCAGCCGTCGTTGTGGCGCCCGGTGGGCTCGACGCCAAAGCCGAGCCCGGTCAACAAGCCGCACAGGATCTCGACCATGACCGCGAGCCCCGTGCCTTTGTAGCCGCCCTCCGGGCCGCCGAGCGGCAACAACGCCCCGCCCTGGCGCAATTGCCGCGGGTCGTTGGTCGGCCGTCCGTCATTGCCGATGACCCAGCCGTCCGGGACCGGTTCGTTGCGCGCGACGGCGAGCGCGATCTTGCCCGCGGCGGCGGCCGAGGTCGCCATGTCGAGATAGAGCGGCCCCGCGAGATCGGATGGGATCGCAATCGAGATCGGGTTGGTGCCGAGCCGCGCCTCGCGCCCGCCAAAGGGTGCGACCGCCTTTGGCGAGCGGCCGGAATCGGCGGTGCACAACCCGATCATGCCGGCCTCCGCCGCCATCAACGTATAGGAGGCGACCCGGCCGATATGGCCCTGGCGGAACACCGTCGCGGCGGCGACATTGGCGGTCTTGGCCTTGTCGATGGTCAGCCGCATCGCCCGCTCGTTGGCGACATAGCCGAACCCCCAATGCCCGTCGACGACGGTCGTCGCCGGCGATTCCTGCACGATCGTCCACGGCGCCCCGGGGACGATGTGCCCCGCCTTGATCCGGTCGATATAGGTCGGGATCTGGATGACGCCGTGCGAATCATGGCCGGCGAGGTTGGCGCTGATGATGTGGCGCATGACCAGCTCGGCCTCGGCGGGCGGCGCCCCCGCCGCTTCGAACAAGGCCTGCCCGATTTCAGTCAGCCGCTCGGCCGGAATTTTCGGCATCCCTTCCTCCCCATTGCCCATCGGAGGGCGAGTTCGCGGCGAGGCTAGCACAGCGCCGGGCGGTCGCGATATCGCCGCGGCGACGCCGGCTTTACCCGCTCGCGGCAAATTCCCGTGGAACCGGGAAAAAACCGGGATTTTCGCAGCCGAGGCCCCCTTATAATCCCTAAAACACATCTATAATCAATATCTTATGAAAAACCGGCGTGTCCGATAACCGGGAATTAATTCCGACATAATCGGGAATTATTTTCACCGAACCGGGAATTGACGGGAAGTTGCCGCCGTCCGCCCCAAGTGCCGGCAAAATGTTCCTTCCTCGTGCCCCAATCCGCCGCTCCCAAACCCCTATTCGGAAGAGCCAGCATGCGGTCCGAACATGGCGAATTTACCGTCGCCGTAGAGGCCGGCCGGCTCCGTTCCTAAATTCGAGGGCGCGCAAGCCGCTGCTAATCCGGACGCCAAAATGACTTCGGTCGTGCTATCTGCAACGACCGATGGCCGCCGATCCTAACATCAGCAATTGCGCCGCGGCGGAGAACGACACCGGCTCAGTCGCCGCGTTTGTCTGCCGATGGCAGGGTTCGGCCGCTTCCGAGCGCTCGAATTACGGCTTGTTCCTGATCGAGCTGTGCGAAGTCCTTGGGCTTCCGCGGCCGGAGCCGGCAACCGGCGAACCCGAACGCGACGAATACGTATTCGAGCGGCCGGTGCATTTTCACGACGCCGGCGGTTCGACCAGCACCGGATTTATCGATCTTTATCGGCACGACTCTTTTGTGCTGGAGACCAAACAGGGCTGCGAAGCCAAGCAGCCGCCGTCGCTGCTGGAAGAAGCTGGTCTTGCACGACCTCGGCGCCGGCGCGGCCACGGCATCCGCGGCACCGACACCTGGGACGCAGCGATGCTGCGCGCCCGCGGCCAGGCCGAGCAGTACGCCAAGGCCTTGCCCGAATGGCCGCCGTTCTTGATCGTCGTGGATGTCGGCTACAGCATCGAGGTCTATGCCGATTTTAGCGGCACCGGAAAGCATTACGCGCAATTCCCCGACACGAACAGCTTCCGCATTTTTCTCGCCGACCTGGCGCGCGCGGATGTGCGCGAGCGGCTGCGGGCGATTTGGCTCGACCCATTGTCGCTCGACCCCAGCCAGCACGCCGCGAGAGTAACCCGCGAGATCGCCGAGCGGCTGGCAACGCTTGGCCGCAGCCTGGAGAGGGACAGGCACGGTGCCGAGCGCGTCGCGTTGTTTTTGATGCGCTGCCTGTTCACGATCTTCGCCGACAACATTGGTTTACTGCGCCGGCACGCCGTGCGCGATTTACTGCGCGGCTTGCGCGGCCGGCCGCACACCTTCGCGCCGATGATGCACAGCCTGTGGTCCAATATGGACAAGGGCGGTTTTTCGCCCGAACTCGGCGAAGACATTCTGCGCTTCAACGGCGGCCTGTTTGAAGCGACCGAAGCAATCGCGCTCAACGCCGAGCAGCTCGAAATCTTGATCGACGCCGCCGAGCGCGATTGGTCTCGCGTCGAGCCGGCGATTTTCGGCACACTATTGGAGCGCGCGCTCGACGAGCGGGAACGCGAAAGGCTGGGCGCCCATTTCACGCCACGCGCCTATGTCGAGCGGCTTGTTTTGCCGACAATCATCGAGCCGCTGCGCGCCGATTGGGAAGCGGTCAAGGCAGCGGCGGTCGAACTGGCCGATGCCGGCGACAAGCCGGGAGCGGTCGCCGAATTGCGCCGCTTTCACGATACTTTGTGCAACACCACGATCCTCGATCCGGCCTGCGGGACCGGTAATTTTCTTTATGTCGCATTGGAGCATTTGAAGCGACTTGAGGGCGAAGTGCTCGATTTGCTTGCCGGTCTTGGCGAAACGCTGGCGCTCGAAGGCCTCGCTGGGCATACCGTCGATCCGCATCAGTTGCGCGGCATTGAGGCGAACCCACGCGCGGTCGCGATTACCGAGCTCGTATTGTGGATCGGCTATCTGCAATGGCATTTCCGCATCCGCGGTAATGCGATGCCGGCCGAGCCGGTGTTGCGCAATTTTCACAATATCGAGCATCGCGACGCGCTCCTGGCTTGGCGCGGCGAAGAGTTGGTGCGCGGGCCGGACGGTCGGCCATTGACCCGCTGGAACGGGCGGACCAAAAAATTGCATCCGGTGACCGGCAAAATGGTGCCCGACGAAAACGCGCGGGTCGAGGTCGTGCGGCTGTTGGGGGCACAGCCGGCGCGCTGGCCGCAGGCCGATTTTATCATCGGCAACCCGCCCTTTATCGGCGGCAAGGATTTGCGCGCGGTGCAGGGCGAGGGCTATGCCGAGGCGCTGTGGCACACCTATCGGCAGATGCCGCAATCCGCCGATTATGTCATGTATTGGTGGCATCGCGCGGCGCAGCAGGTTGCCGCCGGCCGCACGCGACGCTTTGGCTTTATCACGACCAATTCATTGCCGCAGGCGTTCAACCGGCGGGTCGTGCAGCGGCATTTGGAAAATGTCGACGGCGTCTCGTTGGCGTTTGCGATTCCTAACCATCCCTGGGTTGACGCCTCGGACGCCGCCGCGGTGCGCATCGCGATGACCGTCGGGGTCAAGGGACGCGACCGGCCTGGCCGGCTGCTTGAAGTTACCCGCGAAACCCAGCTCCAGGACGGCGAGGCGGAGGTGGAATTGTTCGAGCGCGGCGGGGTGATCCACGCCGATCTGCGCATCGGCGCCGATTTGACCCGCGTCCGCCCGCTGCGCGCCAACGAAGGGCTGTGCTCGCCGGGAGTCAAACTGCACGGCGCCGGCTTTATCGTCACGCCGGAACAGGGACGGGCGCTCGGGCTCGGCCGGGTTCCGGGCCTCGACCGGCACATCCGGCCGTATCTGAATGGCCGCGACCTTACCGGGTATAGCCGCAACGTCATGGTCATCGATCTCTTTGGCTTGACCGAGGCCGAGGTCCGTCAGCGCTTTCCCGATGTCTATCAATGGGTGCTGGAACGGGTCAAACCGGAGCGCGACGGTAAGGCAGGACGAACCGTGGACGCGGATCAGTATGCGCGAGACTGGTGGCTGTTTGGGAAGCCGCGTCCGGAATTACGCCGAGCGTTGCGCGGACTTGATCGCTACATAGCTACGGTAGAGACCGCGAAGCACCGGCCGTTCGTTTTCTGAGTGAACCAACCCTACCCGACAACATGCTGGTCTGCATCGCCGACGCCAGCGCCTACTCGTTGGGAATATTTTCAAGTCATGCGCACGTCTATTGGACGCTAAAGCGCGGTGCGAACTTAGAAGATCGCCCGCGTTACACCAAATCTCTCTGTTTCGACCCGTTTCCGTTCCCGGATTGCGGAGAGCGCAAGCGGATGGCGATCGGCGCGATTGCCGAGGAATTGGACGGGCTGCGCAACGAGCGGCTGCGGCTCCATCCCAATCTGACCCTGACCAGGCTTTACAACGTGCTTGGGAAGGTGCGCGCCGGCGACGAATTGAGCGAGACCGAGCGCGATATTCACGACCGCGGGCTTGTCGGCGTGTTGCGGCAATTGCACGACGATCTCGACCATGCCGTCTTCGCCGCCTATGGCTGGCCGGCCGATCTCTCCGATGACGATCTTCTCGCGCGCCTGGTTGCGCTGAACCGCGAGCGGGCGGAAGAGGAGTTTCGCGGCCATATCCGCTGGCTGCGGCCGGAATTCCAGGCCGGCATCGCCGTGGCACCGGCGCAGCGCGAATTGGAAGTCGCCGCCGCCCCCGAGTTGCGGCGGCAATCCTGGCCGCGCGACTTGCCGGAACAGTTCAAGGCGGTGCGCGCGGCCCTCGCCGCCCAAGGGACGCCGGCCGCCGCCGAGGAGGTCGCCGCCCGTTTTGTCCGCGCCCGCCGCGACCGTGTCGCCGCAGTTCTGGCGACGCTCGTCTCACTTGGGCAAGCCCGTCAGGCCGGCGCCGGCCGTTACACGACGTAATTCAAGGCAAAATCAGAGCGATTTGCGGCTGGCGTTCAATTTAGCGAACCGGTGCAGCGCCGCGGCACCCTCCTTCTCCGATGCGAACCACAATAGGAACTGGACCCGCTGGCTTACCGACACGCTCTACTCAGGTTGACCTCAATTCCTCCGATGGAGACGACGCCGGTCAGCAAGCAATTCGGGCCGCACTGGCGCCACAGCGCGCAGGCTTCGTCCAGGGCACTCTTGAAGCCATGCGACACTGCATCGTTGTCCCAAAAGTTGTTCGGACCGACATAGTTGTCGTTCGGCTGA
>DATMKU010000171.1:0-8541 GCA_035570935.1 Allostellaceae bacterium | reverse complement strand
GCGTCGCGCAGCCGGTCGACGGCGGTGTCGCGGTCGGCGCCGTGGACGGCGAGCTTGGCGATCATCGGGTCGTAATAGACGCTGATTTCGGCGCCTTCGTAGACCCCGTCGTCGAGCCGCACTCCGTCCCCTTCCGGCGGCAGATAGCGGATGAGCCGGCCTGTCGACGGCAGAAAGCCGCGCGTCGGGTCCTCGGCATAGATGCGCGCTTCGATCGCCCAGCCGTCGAGCCGCAAATCTTCTTGGCTGAACGGCAGCCTTTCACCGGCGGCGACGCGCAGCATCAGCTCGACGAGATCGAGCCCGGTGACCAGTTCGGTCACGGGATGCTCGACCTGCAGCCGGGTGTTCATTTCGAGAAAATAGAAATTGCGCTCGCGGTCGACGATGAACTCGACCGTCCCGGCCGAGCGATAATCGACGGCGCGCGCCAGCGCCACGGCTTGGCTCCCCATCGCCGCGCGAGTGTCGGCGTCGAGAAACGGGCTCGGCGCTTCCTCGATGACCTTCTGATGGCGGCGCTGGATCGAGCATTCGCGCTCGCCGAGATAGACAATGTTGCCGTGCGCGTCGCCCAGCACCTGAATTTCGATGTGGCGCGGCTCCTCGATGTACTTCTCGATAAAGATGCGGTCGTCGGCAAAGCTCGATTTGGCCTCGCTCGCCGCCGCGTGGAAACCGTCGCGGGCTTCGCCGTCATTGGCGGCGATGCGCATGCCCTTGCCGCCGCCGCCGGCGGAGGCCTTGATCATGACCGGATAGCCGATGTCGCGGGCGATGCGGACCGCGGCTTCGGCATCTGGCACGATGTCGGGATAGCCGGGCACCGTCGAAACCCCGGCTGTGCGCGCGAGCTTTTTCGATTCGATCTTGTCGCCCATCGACGCGATCGCCTTTGGCCCCGGCCCGATAAAAACGATCCCGGCCTCGCTCAGCGCCGAAGCGAACGCGACATTCTCCGACAAAAACCCATAGCCCGGATGCACCGCCTCGGCGCCGCTCGCCCGGCATGCCGCGACGATCCGGTCGATCCGCAAATAGCTCTCGGTCGATGGCGCGGGGCCGATATGGATCGCCTCGTCGGCCATGCGCACATGCGCCGCCTCGGCATCGGCGTCGGAATAGACGGCGACCGTTTCGATCCCCATCCGCCGCGCGGTGCGAACGACGCGGCAGGCGATCTCACCGCGATTGGCGATCAGGATCTTGCGGAACATCGGCCGTACCGACCGTCACGACCAGCGGCGGAAGCATCAACGGGCATCGGCTCATTGTCATGACGGGCATGTCCCACGGCTGTGCGGCTCATTTTTGCTGCAGAGGATGCACGGATGCCACTCGATCCAGGAGGTTTAGGGACGATCTCGACACGATATCGGGGGTCAATGCCGTACGCCATCACCATAGCGTTCTCATCAACCGTTGAAGCCTATGCCGTTTGCCGTTCAGTCTCGGCGTCGCAGTAGGGTTCGTACGGTGGCATCCCAGGCATGGCGGATGCCGATGAGCAATAATGCTCCGACCGCGACCGCAAACACTCCCTCGGCCCACGACGCCGGCTGGACGAAATCCGGCTTTGGCGCCGATCGAGCGACGGCCGCCTGTAGCAGCAAGCGGCGGGTCGTCGCCTCGTCGATCCGGTCGCGATGCATCAGCTGTTGCACCATCGGCTCGGCCAAGAGCTGATCGAGCCTCGGCTCAGGGGGTACGCACCGAGCACGCCTGGTGGCCAAGGCCGATCCGCCGCTCCGAGTGCACCCTCGAACCGCACCGCATCGCGCTCCGCTCGTCATCATTACTCCACCACCAGGGTATGAGCCGCGCCGTCCCGACGGGGTGGCTTCTTGAAGAAGAAGACCAGCGGGAGGGCGAGAAGCGTCAGGATCATCAGCAGCTTGAAATCGTCGATATAGGCGATGATCTGCGCCTGCACCCCGATAGCCGCATCGAGCGCGGCGCGCCCCGCCGCGGTGAACGGGCTCCACAAATGCGCGATCGTCGGATTTTCGAACAGGCGGTTGACCCCGGTGACGTAGGACGTGATGTCGGCGTTGTTTACCTGGGTATTGGAAACAAGCAGGGCCGAGACCATAGAAGTCCCCATGCTCTGGCCGATATTGCGGAAGAGGTTGAAAAAACCGGCGCCCTCGGTCCGCTGCTCTGGCGTCAACGTCGCAAGCGCCGTCACGCTCAGCGGCACGAACAAAAAGCCCATGCCGGCACCCTGGATGACGCCGTTGAAGCCGACCGTCCACTCGGAGACATTTTGGTTCCACCCGCTCATATCCCACATCGCCCAGGCGCACAGCCCAAGGCCGATTGCCAGCATCACGCGCGTGTCGAGGCGTCCGACCAGCCGGCCCACGACCGTCATCGCGACAAGGGTGCCGAAGCCGCGCGGCGCCAAGGCAAAACCCGCGGTCAGGATCGGATAGCCCATCAGATCCTGCAGATAGTTCGGCAACAGGGCCAACGGGGCGAAGTAGGTGATGCCGATGATGAAGATGAAAAGCGTGCCGGCGACAAAGTTGCGGTCGCGGAACAGGTACCGCGGCATGAACGGCGCCTCCGCGGTAAAGTTGTGCACCAGGAACAGCCAGAACGCGCCGCCGCTGACCACCGCCTCGATCAGGATTTCCGGGGAACCGAACCAATCGAGCTCCTCGCCGCGGTCGAGCAGGATCTGCAACGCGCCGATCGCCACGCTCAACGCGGCAAAACCGAACCAGTCGAGTTTTCTGGGACGCGTCGTCGTTTCCCGCAAAAATACGGTCATGCCCAGAAACGCCACGATGCCGATCGGCACATTGATGTAAAAGTCCCAGCGCCAGCTGTAGTTAAAGGTCAGCCAGCCACCGAGAACTGGCCCGATGATCGGGCCGATCATGATCGCCATGCCCCAATACGCCATCGCCGTGCCCTGGCGCTCCGGCGGGTAGGTGTCCATCAGCACGGCCTGCGACAATGGCACCAATGCCGCCCCAAACGCGCCCTGGATCAGACGGAAGACGACGATCTCGCCGATTGACGTGGCCATGCCGCACAGCATCGAGCCGACCGTGAAGCCGACGATCGAGGTCAAGAACAGGCGCTTGACGCCAAATCGCTCGGTCAGATAGCCGGTTGGCGGCGTCATGATCGCCGCGGCAACGATGTACGAGGTCAGCACCCACTCGACCTCGTCTTGGTTCGCCGCGAGGCTGCCCTGGATGTAGGGCAGCGAGACATTGGCAATCGTCGTGTCGAGCGCCTGCATGATCGTCGCCAGCCCAACGACGGCGGTGATCATCACCCGGTTGGGCGCCGCCGCCCCGGTCATGCCCGTTGCCGCCATTACCCGGCCGCCTTGCCGCCGCCGAACAGCGCGGTCAGAAAATGCGGCAACCCGCGCTGGTGGCCAGTATCGACCGAGACCTCGACGCTCATCCCGGCACGCAACGGCGGCGTGCCCTTTTGCGCTGTCTGATCGATCCGCACCCGCAGCGGAATGCGCTGGACGACCTTGACCCAGTTGCCGCTCGTGTTTTCCGCCGGCAGCAGCGAAAATTGCGATTGCGCCGCCGGCCCGAGGCTTGCGACAGAGCCGCGCCAGGTGCGCCCCGGATAAGTGTCGACGGTGACTGCAACCGGCTGACCCCGCCGCACATAGGTCAGTTCAGTCTCCTTGGGCTGCGCTTCGACCCAGACCCGATCGGTATCGACGAGATAAAACCCGGTCGTCGAGGCCTGCAGGTACATGCCCGGCCGCAACTGCGGGACGTTGGTCGCGGTGCCGGGGAACGGCGCCCGAACCACGGTGTCGCGCAGTTCGCGAGCGTCTTCGTTGCGAGCGGCCAACGCCTGGCGATATTCCGGATACTGCTCGACCGGGATGTCCGGATTGCCGTCGAGATTGGCGACGATGCCGGCCAATTGCGCCTTGAGCGAGACCAGTGATTGCTGAGAGGTTTGCAGGTTGAGCCGCGCCTGGTCCAGCGCCGTCTGCGCCGCGAACTGCTCGCGCGCCAGCACCGATTGCCGCTGATACTGAAGCTGATTGAACGCGATCTGGTCTTCGGCGTGCGTTATCTGCGCCGCGACATTTTGGTAATTCGCCTTTAACGCATTCAGATTGTCCCGAACGACGCCGAGCTGCGCTTGGGCCTGGTCCAATTTCAGCTGGAACGGCAGCGGGTCGAGCTGGAACAGAACCTGTCCGGTGGCGACGTGCTGGTTGTCGTTGACGTCGACCGACTTGACCATGCCGGAGACATCGGTCGAAAGCCCGACCTGGTCGGCCTCGACATAGGCGTCGTCGGTCGTCATTGTCGCGCCGCCTTCGAAATAAAAATAGGCCCCGACGACCAACCCGATCGGCAGCAGCAGGAACAGCGCCCAGCGCAGCCGGCGGCGGCGCGCAGACTGCGGCTTTTGCTCGGCGACCGCGGGCTCTTGCGGCGGCGGCGGGGGTGCATTCCGCCGATCTGCTGGCGGCCGCCGCCTTTCTGGGGCGCTGCGCGCCTGCGGCGGCGCTTCGAGAATGTCCGCGGCCTCGAACCCCGGATCGCGGTCGACGGGCATGGTTTCTCCTTGGTTGGTCGACGATTCCCTCTGCTAAGGTGTTGATGGGGAAGCGAAAGGAAAACCCCATGACGATGGCATGCGATATTGAGGAGCATTCATGAATGCGGCGCGGTGACGTTGCGGCGCTTGCGGCGTTTACGACGCTCGCCGATCATCTCAACTTTCGCGTGGCGGCGGCGCGCCTCGGCGTCTCGCCCTCGGCGCTCAGCCATGCGATGCGGCAACTGGAAGAGCGGTTGGGGGTGCGCCTGCTCAACCGCACGACCCGCAGCGTCTCGCTGACCGACGCCGGGCTTCGCCTCGTCGAGCGGCTGCGCCCGGGGCTCGATCAGATTTCGGCGGCGCTCGAAGACCTCGGCGAGGAGCAGAGCCGGCCGTTCGGACGGTTGCGGCTTTATGCCACGCACTCTGCCGCGGCGGCGGTGATCGTCCCGGTCTGGGCGCGCTTTTTATCGGCCTATCCCGATGTCCGGCTCGAACTCCACCTCGGCGAAGCGCCGGCCGACATCGTCGCCAAGGGCTTTGACGCCGGGATCGGTCCGCAGGACCGGGCGGAGGCCGACATGATCGCGGTCCGGGTCAGCGGCCCGATGAAACTCGTGGTCGTCGGTTCGCCTGCCTATTTCGCCAAGCGCCGCCCGCCGCGCGCGCCCGACGACCTCGCCCATCACGACTGCATCCAATACCGGCGGGTCGCCGCTGGCGCCATGATCGAATGGCCGTTCGAACGCGCCGGCAAGCCGCAGCAGGTTTCGGTTGAAGGGCGGGTCACCGTCAACGACCCCGAACTCGCATTGCGCGCCGCGGTCGATGGGCTCGGCATCGCCTATACCATCGCATCCCTGGCCGAACCGTTTCTGCGCTCGGGTCAGCTCGCCCGCGCCCTGGAGGAGTGGTCGGTGTCGCTGGAGGGGCTCTATCTTTATTACCCCGGCCATCGCCAGGTGCCGGCGACGTTGCGCTGCCTGATCGACATGATCCGCGCCGCGCCGCGCGCGAAACCCGCCTCGGCGGCCGACGAAAACCCGTTCGCGGCCGCGGATTAGCGCGGTTTTCGATCACATTGAACCGTCATTCCCGCGAAAGAGCTTGTGAAGGACGCACCGGCCTGCCGTCTCGAAAACACGCTCGGATCAGTTCGTCACCGCCGCGTTCGGCCTAATGTGGGCGCGACTCGGTTGCCTTTTTGCCAAACAAAACGGGCATCGGGAAACGGCGCTGGCTGCGGCGAGTTTCCACTTCGTCGGCCCGCCGGCGCAGCGCTTCCCGGTCGGCGAGGCTAACGGTTCCCTGGGTGCGCACGACACAAGCGGTCGGACATCGGGTAACACCATTGCTCTGAATAAAGGCGGCAACAGCTGCTTCGTATTCGCTCTGCGACATGTTCTTGCTCCCCAGATCGCTGAGACACTTGTAGTGGGTTGAAAGTTAGCCGGGATAGGCAAAATCCTCTTCAAAATTGATGGTTAACTTCTGGGTAATGATGGTTAACGAGTTTCGTCGCCACGAACCCGCGCCCCGCGCCAACCCGCGAGCCCAGACCCTCGCGACGGACAAGTCGTTCGCGAGGCCGCGATGCCGTGCGGCAGGGTCATAACCGTTCGATCAAAAATGGGTGCAGGTGCTATCGTGGCGCGGGGGTGCCTGCGCACCATCATCGAGGAGACCGAACATGGCAAAGCCGAGCTATCAATCAGCGCTGATCGTCGGCGCCGGGCGGGGTCTCAGCGCCTCGTTGGCGCGGCTTTTCGCCGGCGAGGGGATGCGGGTCGCGTTGGCCGCGCGCGACGCCGAAAAGCTGGCGCCGCTGTGCGCCGAGACCGGGGCCAAGGCCTTTGCCTGCGACGCCGTCGACCCCGCCCAGGTGGCGCGGATGTTCACCGCGGTCGAGGGCGCGATCGGCGCGCCCGAGGTCGTCGTCTACAATGCCAGCGCGCGGGCCCGCGGCCCGGTCGCCGAGCTGGTGCCGGCCGAGGTCGAGCGCGCGATCATGGTCAGCGCCTATGGCGGTTTTCTGGTGGCGCGCGAGGCGGTCGCCCGGATGCAGCCAAAGCGCCATGGGGCGGTGCTGTTCACCGGCGCCTCTGCCAGCGTCAAGGGCTATCCGCTGTCGGCGGCGTTTGCGATGGGCAAATTCGCGTTGCGCGGGCTGGCGCAGAGCATGGCGCGCGAGCTGTCGCCGCAGGGCATCCACATCGGCCATTTCGTGATCGACGGCGGGATCCGCAATCCCGGCCGGGTCGAGCCCGCCGACAAGCCCGACAGCATGCTCGATCCCGACGCGATCGCCGCGACCTATCTCGCGGTGCTCGACCAGCCGCGCTCGGCCTGGACCTGGGAAGTCGAGCTGCGGCCCTGGGTCGAGCGCTTCTGACGCCGGCCTGGAGCCGGCGGTCCGGCCGCGGGCGGGCGCACCGCTTTCGCGATCGCGGCGCGGCCGGGCATGATACGGTCCTCTGGGATCCTCCGAGACAGCGATGTTCGAAGCCGAAGCCCGCTGGCTGCGCACAGCACTCGACCGCTATGCCCCAGAGCGGCTGTCGCCATTGCTCAATCTCGGCAGCAGCACGGCGAAATTCCGCGCAGAGATCCAGCCCTGGACCGAGGAGGTTCTGTTTCGCCCGCTGCGCGCCCGCGGTGTCGCGATCGTCCATGTCGATCGCCGCGATGAGGCGGGCGTCGATGTCCGCGCCGATCTGACCGATCCCGCCGACGTGCCGCGGCTGCGTGCGCTCTCGCCGCGAGCGGTCTTGTGCTGCAATCTGTTGGAGCACGTGACCGAGCCCGATCGGCTCGTTCGCCATTGCTTCGACATTCTGCCGCGATCCGGCCTCGCCTTTGTCACGGTGCCGTTTAGCTACCCCTATCACCGCGACCCGATCGACACGATGTACCGGCCGAGCCCGGCCCAATTGGCGGCATTGTTCGCCGGTGCGCGCTTCGTTGACGGCGCGATCATTGGGGCCGGAATGTCGTATCGCGACGATGTCCACCGGCGGCCCTGGATTTTACTGCGCCACGTCGCCCGCTTTCCGGCGCCCTTCGTGTCATGGGCAAAATGGAAGCGGTCGATGGCCAAGCTCTACTGGCTCGCCGCCGAGTACCGCATCACCTGCGCCGTCTTCGAAAAGCAATAGCGACGCCGAGATGGGCGGCCGCCGGCTGCTCGCCGGGCCGCAGTTTGCCTGGTCGTGCGCTCAGCCGTTGTTCCCACCGGGGGCTGATTGTTAAAATCGGCCGATGCGGGTTTTGTACCACACGATGCTCTCCCCGGCGGCGCGCAAGGTGCGCATCGTGCTGCGGGAAAAGAACCTCGATTTCACGCTGAAGGCCGAGAAAATCTGGGAGCGGCGACCGGAATTTCTCGCCCTCAACCCGGCCGGCGAAGTGCCGGTGCTGATCGAGCCCGACGGCACCGTGCTCGCCGACGCGGCGGCGATTGTCGAATATCTCGACGAGGTCTACCGCGAAAAGCTGCTGATCGGCATCAACCCGATCGACCGCGCCGAGGTGCGGCGGCTGACCGCCTGGTTCGACGGCAAGATGAACCTCGAAGTCACCGAAAACCTGCTCGGCGAGAAGATGATGAAGCGCTATCTCGGCCACGGGCAGCCCAACTCGCAGGCGATTCGCGCCGGACACACCAATCTGCCGCATCATCTCGACTATATCGGCTACCTTGTCGAGCGCCGGCGCTGGCTCGCCGGCGACCATTTTTCGATCGCCGACATCACCGCCGCGGCACAACTGTCGAGCCTCGACTATTTGGGCGACGTGCCGTGGGACGACCACGAGCCGGCCAAGGAATGGTACGCGCGGATCAAGTCGCGCCCGAGCTTCCGCCCGATCCTCGCCGACCATCTGCCCGGCGTCCCGCCGCCGCCGCATTACGCCGATCTCGATTTCTGAGTGCGGCGCGGTTTCTACCGCGCCGGGTGGGGGCGCCGTTCCTCGCGACTGGCGAAAATCCGCTCCGGG
>DATMKU010000170.1:0-2535 GCA_035570935.1 Allostellaceae bacterium | reverse complement strand
TTCCGGCACGGCTATGCCGGGACGATCTACAAGGGCCAGGGCAAGACCCTCGACCACACCTACCTTTATCACACGCATCACTGGCGCGCCGCGGCGAGCTATGTGGCATTGACCCGGCAGCGCGACAGCGCGCAGGTGTTTGTCGCGCGCGCGACCGCCCGCGACACCAGCGAACTGGCGCGGCAGATGGCGCGCGGCGAGGTCAAAGCCGCCTCGATCGCCTGGGCGACGCGCGAGGAAATGGCCGAGCGTCAGGTGGCGCCGCGGGAAGGCGCCGGGACATGGTCGACGGCGTCGGAGGACAGCCTCAGGGTCAAGGTGCATGACGCACTGCACTGGCGGGAAGCCAGCGAGCAGCAGGCGGCGGCGTTCTGGGGCAAGGTCACCGCCGCGGGTCGCTTTTCGCCGCCGGACCCGCTGACGGCAAAGGCTGGCACGGCGACGGAGGTGCTTCAGCAGCGGGCGAAGGAATACTGGCACAATGTCAGCGCGGCGGGCCGGTCTGCGGCGCCGGACCCCTTGACGGCCAAGGTCCGGGCGGCGTCGGAAGTGCGGCAACAGCAGGCGGCATTGCCGATGCCGGAATGGCTGATCCCGCCCTTTGTCAGCCGCGACGGGCATGACAGTCTCGGGCGTGGGCTCGACCCCGCCGATATCGCCGCTGCCGTCGCCGCCGCTGCCGGGGTGCAGCAGGCCAAATCCGAGCCGTGGCGTCACCTGGAACGCGCCTACCGCGATCCGCACACGGCCCAGGCCCGATTGGATGAACTGGCCCGAGCCGAGGGCTGGACCGAGGCCGCCGCGCGGATCGACACGACACACGAACAGCTCGGCCCCTTGCGCGGGCGTGACGGGATGTTCGCCAGGCCCTCCGCGCAATCGGACCGCTCTCAAGCGATCATCGCGGCGCGGAGGCTCGGCGACAGCCTGCGCCGGATCGCCGAGGCCGAGCGGCGGGCCGAGCGCCAATACCGCGAGAGTGTCACGGCGCAATTGCAGCGCGACGCCGTGGGGGTGCCGAAACTCTCGGCCGCGGCCGCCGCGGTGCTCGAAGCGGTGCATGCCGCGCGCACCGAGCCGCCGGGCGACTCCTGGTACGCCGCCGAGATGCGCGATCGGCCTGCCGTGGCACAGGCTTGGGAAATGGGACAGAGGAACCCCGCGATCGCGGCGGAAATCGACCGGTTCGAGAAAGCCGCCGAGCAAAGACTGGGCGAGGCGGGGATTATCGCCTTTCTACGCAGCGCGCATGAAAACAGGCCCTTGCTGCCGGGGGTCGAACCCGGGCAACGGCAGGCGTTGACCGAGCTGGCGCGCGGCCTCGTCGCGGCCCGGCGCGGGCGCAGCGATCATCAATTGCAGCGCGCCGAGGAGGCCGCCGAGGAGCGCGAACACCAGCAGCAGCGCCCCCAGTACCGGCACGGACCGAGCCTGGGGCGGTAGGGTTGGGATGCGAGCAGACGGGGTACGAATGACCGAGGGCGACGCGCTCATGTGTCGAGGACCCTTCAATTGATTGCTGAGGCCCCGCCCCCGCCCGGCTTTGCGCACCACCCTGATTGCGCTCTTTTTTTGCGCTTACGTCGTGGCCGAGCGGCTTGAACCCTTTCACTTCGCAGCGACCCCCGGTCCATTTAGTTGGATTCCGTTCCGAGGCTTTATGACTGGCGATCTCGCGATCGATGTTATGGCGTTTCTTCAAGTTCTTTTTGTACGGCAGCTTGATTTGGCTGCTAACCCAGGCCGGGTGGCGACTGCGGTCCGCTATCCTTTCTACAGCTCTGATATTGTTTATCACGAGCGAGGCAGAGCGTTTCCTGCCGGGTCGCTCGGCAGAGATCAGCGATGCGTTCATTGTCTTGGTGATCGGGGCGATTTCCGCGTTGATAGGTATCAAACGCCGGGATGTGGCCGGCGCAGATTAGCGGGGTTGGCGACCGCGACCGGATAGGCAAAAATAAGCGCTCGACCAACAGAGCGCGGTGATTCGGCCCGTGCCCCGGCGAATGGCATCCGCACATGCCCCAGCGCCTCGATGAGGAGGAGCTCGCCAACTGGCGAGCGGGCCGTAACGCGGCTATCAGTTCGCCGCCCCCACACGATCGGCGCGCCTCGCGGTTGGTGGTTGCTGACGGATAGCAACGAGATCTAATAATTAGTCACTCACTGTGCCATCATTCCCAGATATATTCGACATTGTACAAACCGCGATTGCTGAAAAGGCCGCCCGGTTCGCCTTGCGGGGTCCCTTCCCGGCTGGCCTCGAACAGCCCGCCATCGAGCACCCCGGCGGCCAGATATCCCCGGATCAGCCGGAGACAGATAGTCGTGTCCGGCACCGTCCAAAAAATAGGCGGAAGGTTTCAGGGCGGTGAACGCGAGCCGATGACGACCGGTGAAAGCCGCGGTTATTAAACCGTCTAAGGCAAAGCAACCCTTCGATAAGGACACCACGTAAACACGGGGGTCAGAGAATTTAACAGTTAGGCCATCGCACACTGGGTGAACAGCCAGCAAGTAATGGAAATATAGTAT
>DATMKU010000169.1:0-34526 GCA_035570935.1 Allostellaceae bacterium | reverse complement strand
ACCACCTCGGGCTGTCGGAGGGGAACAACCGTGCTATTCTTTGTCATGGCGGATCGCTCCTTCGGGAGGTTCAGGCAGGCTTCCACCCGCCTCGATACGCCGCCTTTCTCACATCGCCATCACCCAGTTTCGGCTACAGCTGGTCGGGTCGGTCCAGTCAACGCGATGCCGGCGATGCGGTGCTATGTCAAGACAGTCGCCCGGCATGAGCACCCGTGCCTCACCCTCTTCCTCGAACCGCAATCGTGCGGCACCTGCCGCAGCAAGACCCACTCGCCTTCCTCCCGGTCATACCAAAGGCTCGACGGGCTCGTTTGGCCGAGCGAGACGATGCGCTCGATCCGGAGTCCGGGCCGGCTGAGCATCGTCTCGACCGTCTCGGCGGCGCGCGCGTCGGGAAGCGGATCATCGCCGGGAGCGCAGCGACGAAGCAATCTAGAATGGACGATCGCTCGGCGGCCCGAGATTGCTGCGCTTTGCTCGCAATGACCGCACGGGAAGAATGGTTCGATCGGATCGGAAAGTGGCCTAGCTGACAGCCTAACAGCCGGTGTGGTTCAATCGGCGATATCGTCGGCCGGGTAGGGCGCTAGCCGCTGGAGTGGGGCGCTGGCGTCGCGTCGGGGCACGGCACGTTCTCCTTCAGCCGCACCATGTCGTCGTAGAGCTGCCTGACGAAATCGATAAATACTGGCTCCTCAATGTCGCTGTGACTCTGGATCATCGACCGGTCGGTGGTGACAATCCAGAACGGATCATTGGGGTCGTAGCTCGACTGGGCGAGTTGCGTCAATGTCGCCCTGGTGCGGTATTGGCGCTGCCAGCCGGGGCTCAGATACCCGCCAGGGCGCTCCTGTGCGTTGAACTGCGCAAATTGCCGGCATTCTTCGTCGACATCGATCGGCGGCAATACCGTGTTAGGGTCGGCGACCGGGGTGGGGCCCTCGAGCCTGTGGGTCCAGAACGCTGGGTAATGGCCTAATGACGACATCGCCTCGCGCCGCTCGGCGTCGTCGGTAAAGCTCTCGAAGGTCGTGTTGACGACGCGCCCGGCCGGAAAGGCGATGCCGGTCGCCAAATCGGCGGTCGAGGTCACCTCGACAAACACCGGGTTTTGATTGGGAGCGAAATTTGCCGTCCCGTGGCGGGTTTCGATGACCTCGCGGAGCGGCTCATAGCGCATCGCCTCGATCGCCGGGTTGACGACGACAACAAGATCTCCATAACCGGCGATTTCCTTGCTGCTGCCTTTTGTCCCGGTCTGCCCGCCGCCGAGCGACCGTGCGTAATCCGCCATCTCGGTCTGCACCGCGCGGTCGAGGAAATATTGCGAGAGCGCGGTGTAGACGATCAGGCCGCCGAAACTGTGCCCGATCGTCACCAGCCGGGTATTGCGCGGGTCCTGATGGTGTGGCCACGACGTTTCGTCGACCGCATCGCGCAACGCCTTGGCGCGCGCCAGCACCTCGCGCACCGACCCCTCGGCAACGCGGTGCGCCGCTGCCATGCGGGTCCAAAAAGTCAAATCCTCCCCAACCTCGCCCACATCGACCGAAAGCCCGCGCCAGCCAACGTAAATGCCGACGACCTCGCGTGCCGGCCAGTATGACGGGGCGCGGCGCAATTCCATCTCAGCCATCTGGCTCAATAGGTTGCGAAACGCTTGGACATTGGTATCGGCGGCGGTGTCGTTGTGCTTCCAGCCGTGGATGTAGACGATGATCGAGAGATCCTTGTAGCGGGCTTCTTCTTCGATGTTGTCGAACAACGCATCGATCTGGCCGCGGATATACGGCTTGCCCTGGTCGTCGATCTCGACAAACCCGAGCAGGAAAACCCGCCCGGGAAAATCCGCGATCGGATGCTCCTCCAACGAATGCAAGGCGCAATCCGTGCCGTCGCCGCTGATATTTCCGACGCATGCGGTCGTGTCGGTGCGGACCGGGGCGTTCGGCTGACATGCCGCGACGGTGAAAGCCAATACAGTCGCGATGCAAGGACCGAGCGAGAGCCGCATTTCATTCAGCCTATTTTCAAAGCCAAGCTGCAGGCGAGAGCAGTTTCCGATCAGGTCGAGCCGCCAGTCCCAGATCAGTCATTGCGAGCGCAGCGAAGCAATCCCGGGCCGCTGAGCATCTTCTGGTCGGGATTGCTTCGTCGCTCCGCTCCTCGCAATGACCCGTGGCCGCTCGATCGGAAATTGCTTTAAACAACGGTGCTCAGCGATAAAATATTGCGAGCCAGAGGGTCGGCCTCGCCGGGTCGGTCCAGTCGACGCGGTGGCGACGGTGCGGCGCAATGTCGAGGCAGTCGCCGGGAACAAGAGCGCGTGCTTCGCTCTCGTCGGCAAAGCGCAGCCGCGCGGCGCCGGCCAGCAGCACCACCCACTCGCCTTCGTCTTGATCATACCAGAAGCCGGGCGGATTCGCTTGGCCCCACGAAACGATGCGCTCGATGCGGATTCCTGGCCAGCTGAGCAGAGCGTCGACGGCTTCGACCGCGCTCGCGTCGGGCAGTGGCGCAAAAAGGTTCACGGCACCGCGGGGCGTTCGAGTTCGGCGCGGTCCCAATGCGCGAGCGTGGCTGCGGCCTCGTATGTGCTTTGCAAGAAGTCGAGCAGAGCCTCGTCGGGGCTCGATGCCTGGCGAACCTCGTCGTAGGGCAGGATAAATTCGCCGAAGTCGCGGCTGTAAAAAGCGGGTGCAGGGGTGACCGGCGCATCGCCAAAACCGGCCGGCCGCGGGTAGGCGTAGGAATAAAATATCGGCTGTTCCATGCCGGCGCCGCCCGGCCAGAAGCCGCAGCTCGAGACCTCATGTGAATAGGCTTCGCGCGTGACTTTGTCGGCGACATTGGGCGCGCCCGGATGCTGCGGTGCGCGTCGCCCGGAAAACCTTGTCACCGCGAGGTCGAAGCTGCCCCAAAAGAAATGCACCGGGCTCGCCTTGCCAAGAAAACGCGCGCGAAACGCGGTGAAGACCCGGTCGGCCTGCACCAGGCTTCGCCAAAAGCGGTTGGCGTAATCGGGGTCGTAGGCGGCGTTAGTGCGGTCCTGTTCGAACGGGATCGGGTCGGGGATTTCGACTGGCGTCGTCCAGATGTGGCTGTCGATGCCGAGCGCCCGCAACCGCTGCGTCGCCTCGGCGTAAAAATCGGCGACCGCGATCGGCCGCAAGGCGAAGCCGTCGGCCTTGCCGTCGCCGGTCTCGATCGTCAGCCGATGGTCGATAAAGTCGAAACCGATTTCGAAGACGCGCTCGCCCAAGGGAATCGGTGAGGTCGTCAACCCGCGGCTCGTCACATACAGCGGGACCTGCCACCAATGGTTGATAAGCGGCGCCTGCGCCAGCCGGATCTTGCCGATGATCTGCGTCCACATATGTAGGGTCGCGCAGGTGTCGCGCCATTCCGCGAAAGGCAGGCTCGGCCATGTTTCAGGGTTCGGCATCGTCATCTCCGAAAAAGGCAGGCGCCGCCGCCTTCAGCACGCCGGCGACCGCGCGGCGCCAGCCGGCATAGCGCTCCTCGCGTTCGGCCGCGGGCATTTGCGGCGTAAACCGGCACTCGGCCCGCCAACCCGCGGCCATGGTCTCGGGGTCGGGGTAGATGCCGCGCATCAGCCCGGCGGCATAAGCCGCACCCCAGGCGGTGGTCTCGACGACCGCCGAGCGTTCGACCGTCACCGGCAAGATGTCGGCGAGAAATTGCATCGCCCAGTCGCTGACCGCCATCCCGCCGTCGACTCGCAATGCCGCGACTTCGACCCCGGCATCGGCCGCCATCACGGCGACGAGATCACGGGTCTGATAACCGACCGCTTCGAGTGCGGCGCGGGCGATTTCGGCCGGCCCGCATTCGGCGGTGAGCCCGATCAGCGCACCGCGCGCGCCAGGCGACCAATAGGGCGCGCCGAGCCCGGCAAAACCCGGCACCAAATAGAGCCGCTGGCGCGGGTCGGCGCGGGCGGCAAGGGTGTTGGACTCGGCCGCGGTGGCGATGATCCCGAGACGGTCGCGCAACCATTGCACCGCAGCCCCGGCAATAAAGATGCTACCTTCGAGCGCGTAGGCGATGCGCCCCGCAAGCCGATAGCCGACCGTCGTCAGCAGCTGCCGCGACGCCACCGGTGCGGCGCCGATATTGACGAGCGCAAAGGCGCCGGTGCCGTAGGTCGATTTGATCATGCCCGGCCGGAAGCATCCTTGGCCGATCAGCGCCGCCTGCTGGTCGCCGGCAAGTGCCGCGACCGGGATCGCGCCGCCGAGAAAATCGGCCGTGGTCGTGCCGAAATCGGCGCCGGTGTCGAGCACCTCGGGCAGGATCGCGGGTGGGATCGCGAACGCCTCGAGCAATTCCGCGTCCCATGCGAACCGGCGGATGTCGAACAACATGGTCCGCGCCGCATTGGTGACATCGGTCGCGTGGCGCTGGCCGCCGGTCAGCCGCCACAACAGAAAGCTGTCGATCGTGCCGAAAGCGATTTCGCCGTCCTCGGCGCGCCGCCGCAATCCGGGGACATGATCGAGCAGCCAGCGGATCTTTGATGCCGAAAAATAGGGGTCGATGACGAGCCCGGTATGCTGCGCCACGGTTTTGCCGAGGCCGTCGCGCCGCCACCGAGCGCAAAGATCGGCGGTGCGCCGGTCTTGCCAAACGATCGCGTTGTGCACCGGCCTACCGGTGGCGCGCTCCCACAGCAGCGTCGTTTCGCGCTGGTTGGCAATGCCGATCGCCGCGATCGGGCCGTCGGCCGCAGCCGCAGCCTCGCGGCCGGTCGTGACGACGCTGCGCCAGATCTCCTCCGGGTCGTGCTCGACCCAACCGGGCCGCGGGTAATGCTGGACGATCTCCAATTGAGCGCTCGACCGCAGCCGGTGCTCGGCGTCGAACAAGATCGCGCGGGTGCTGGTGGTGCCCTGGTCGATCGCCAGGACATAGGCTGATCCGGTCATGATCCGGCTCCGACGGCTGGCTCGCGGCCGGCAAAACTCTAGCAGCAGGGCGGCGCCGATGTCTTCGATCACGCCATCTTGTCTGACACGCCGCTTGGTCGAAACTGTCGCCCGGTCGTATGGTCGCGGCTCGCCGGCACTTGTAGGTCATCGGATGAAATCGCTCGTTTTTCTTGCCATTCTGGCCCTGGCCCTCGTCGGCCGACCGGCGGAGAGCACTGCTCAGTCGTCGCCACAGGTCTATCGGGTCGGGCTGCTGGCGGTCGGGGCAGACCCGACCGATCAGAGCTCATTCGCTGCCGGGCTGATCCGCGGCTTCGCACGGCACGGGCTTGTCCCCGGGCAGAACCTCGCTTTTGAGCGGCGCGCGGCGCATGGACAGCTCGATCGCCTGCCGCAGCTCGTCGACGAACTGGTCGCGAGCAAGGTTGCCGTGATCGTAACTCAGGGTTACCCGGCTGCCGTCGCCGCGAAAGAGCATTCGAGCTTGCCGGTCGTGGCGGTTCAGGCCGGCGACCCGGTCGAGGACCGGCTTGCCACGAGTTTCGCCAATCCCGGCGGCCGCGTCACCGGCATTTCCGAGATTGCCGCCGAGCTTTCCGCTAAGCGGCTGTCTTTGCTGAAGACGGCGCTGCCGAGCGTACATCGCGTGGCGATGCTGTGGAACTCCGAGGATCTCGGCATGTCGCTGCGCTACAAGGCGGCGGAAGCGCAGGCGCAGAGCCTCGGCATCGACGTCGAATCGCTCGGCGTGACCGCCCCAAACGGCTTCGATGCGGCGTTTGCGGCAATGGCGAGCCGCCCGCCCGACGCGATCCTCATGGTCAGCGACGTGCTGACAACCTTGAACCGCAAGCGGGTGATCGACTTCGCGGCCGCGCATAAGTTGCCGGCGATGTTCGAGTACGACTTCCTGGTGCGTGAAGGTGGCCTGATGTCGTATGGTCCCGATGTCAGCGAAATGTTCGATAGCGCCGCCGATCTCGCCGTCCGCATTCTCAAAGGCGCCAATCCCGCCGAACTGCCGCTTGAAACGCCGAGCCGGTTCGTGCTGGCGATCAATCTTGAAACCGCCAAACAGATGGGTCTGACGATCCCGGTTTCGCTGCTTGCCGAAGCGGATGTTGTGATCGAATGACGGGAGTTACCGTTTCGTGCTCGTCAAACGTGATGCCGGCGTCGACGTAGCCGGAAGCACGGACAAACCGGCGAGCCGGCATTCTGCGGCTCGGGGCTCGCCGTCAAATTGCCGCCCGCCGTTGCGATGGCGGGAGTGTGTTCGACCGATCGCCCGTCACTTCATCCTCAGCCTCGTGCTGCACTGCCGCCGACGCACCCTGGCCAATCGTGTAAGTTGTAAAGCTGCTGTCGGATATGCCGACCCATGGACGCATGATCCAAAGCCCGTTGGCTGGTGCGTTGTTGGCGATCAAAAAAAGCAATGGTGCCTGCCCGCAGACTGCCTGGCATAAATAGGCCAAGAACCGCGATCAAAGAGAACACAAATCGCATCCTCATGTTCGACGCTCGCGCTTCTAACCGAGATTATCTGGTCAGAATCAGGCGACCGCAACGGCATATCGTTCTTGACTTATTGTAAAATTGCGTTTGCTGGGCTGTCAATTTTCGGGGGATCAAACCCGGAGGCGAAAGAGAGCTGATTTAGCAACGGTGGGTATCGGTGTCTTCGATCACGCCATCTTGTCCAACACGCCATCTTGTCAAACACGCCGCTTGGTCGAAACTGCCGCCCGGCCGTATGGTCGCAGCGCGCCCGCGCTTCTAGGTCGCTAATGAAATCGCTCACGTTCTTTGCCGTATTGGTCCTGATTGTCGCCTGCGGATCGGCGCAGGCGACAGGACAAGTGGCACCGCAAATCTATCGCGTCGGGCTGTTGTCCACCGGCGGGGAAGCTACGGACCAAGGCGCGTTCGCAACCGGGCTGATCCGCGGCTTCGCCCGGCGCGGGTTCGACCTTGGGCGGAACCTCGCGTTTGAGAGGCGTGCGGCGCACGGGCAGCTCGATCGCCTCCCGCAGCTGGTCGACGAACTGGTCGCGAGCGGGATCGCAGTAATCGTGACTTTGGGTTACCCAGCAGCTCTCGCCGCCAAAGAGTACGCGGCCTTACCGGTCGTCGTCGTCCGAGCCGGAGACCCGGTCGCCGACGGGCTGGTGGCCACATTTGTTCACCCTGGCGGTCACGTTACCGGTCTCTCGGAAGTGGCCGCGGAGCTGTCCTCAAAGCGCTTGGCGTTGCTGAAAGAGGCGGTGCCGAGCATGCACCGCGTGGCAATGCTGTGGAATGCCGAAGATCTCGGCATGTCACTGCGCTACAAGGCTGCTGACGCGGAGGCCCGCAAGCTCGGGATAGAAGTCGAGTCTTATGGTGTGCGCGCCCCGGACGATTTTGACACGGCGTTTGCCACGATGATGCATCATCCCCCGGATGCGATCCTGATGGTCACCGACGTGCTGACGACTTTGAACCGAAAGCGCGTCTTCGATTTTGCGGCGGATCACAAATTGCCGACGATATACGAATATGACTTTCTGGTGCGCGAGGGCGGTCTGATGTCATATGGCCCTGATTTGAGCGAGATGTTCGATCGCGCTGCGGGACTTGCCGTGCGCATTCTCAAAGGCGCCAATCCCGCCGAGCTGCCGCTCGAAACGCCGAGCCGGTTCGTGTTGGCAATCAATCTCGAAACCGCCAAACAGATCGGTCTGACGATCCCGGCTTCGCTGCTTGCCGAAGCGGATGTCGTGATCGAATGACGGGAGTTGCCGTTTCGTGCTAGCCAAACGTGATGCCGGCTTAGGCGTCGCCGGAAGCACGGACAACCCGGCGAGCCGGCATTTCCGGCTCGGGCTCGCGGTCAAATTGGCCCTCGCCCTTATCGGACTCGTCAGCGTGGTGTTCGTCGTCAGTGGTGCATTGAACATGTGGCTCGGCTATCGGGAAGCCGAAAATGCCGCAATCCAGATCCAGCAGGAAAAGGCGCGGGATGCCGCCGCGCGGATCGAGGAGTTTGTGTCGGACATCGAGCAGCAGCTCGGCTGGACGACACCACCGCGATGGGATGCGCTCCCCCTCGAACAGCGGCGCTACGATTTCATCCGCCTGCTGCGCGGGGTGCCGGCGATTTCCGAGCTCGCCGAGATCGACGGCGGCGGCAAGGAACAGCTCAGGTTGTCGCGCACCGCGCCCGATTTGGTGGCGGGCGGGACTGACTTTGCCGCCGACCCGCGCTTCGTCGAGGCGGAGGTGAACGGCGCGTGGTTCAGCCCGGTCTATTTCCGCAATCAGTCGGAACCCTATATGACGATCGCGGTCGCGCATGCCGGGCATCATGCCGGCGTCACCGTCGCCGAAGTCAATTTGAAGTTCATCTGGGACCTGATCAACACTATGCAGGTCGGCCGCAGCGGCTACGCCTATGTCGTCGACCGGCGCGGTCGCCTGATCGCCGATCCGGACCTGAGCCTGGTACTGCGCGACACCGATTGGTCTCATACACCGCAGGTGGCGGCGGCGCTGGCGAGCCTGCGAGACGGTGCGCCGGCGCCGGGGTCGCATATCGCCGAGGCGCCCGACGGCACCAAGGTGTTGACGGTTTACGCGCCGGTTGCGCGGCTCGATTGGGTCGTCTTTGTCGAGTTGCCGCTAGGCGAGGCGCTGGCACCGGTCTATGCGTCGCTCTACCGCATGGCCGCATTGCTGGCGCTTGGCCTGCTGTTGGCGGCAGGTTTGGGCACGGTCCTGGCGCGACGTATGGTGGTGCCGATCCGCCGACTGCAGGACGGCGCCGACCGGCTCGGCTCGGGCGAACACGGCGAGCCGATCGAGATCCGCACCGGCGACGAGATCGAGATTCTGGCCGACAGGTTCAACCAGATGGCGGCCAAAATCCGGGAATCCCACGAAACCCTCGAAGCCAAGGTCGAAGCGCGCACCGAGGCGCTGCAAGCGAGCGAGCAGACTGCGCGAGAAGCGCGGCTCGCCGCCGAACGGGCGCTCGCGGATCTGCACCAGGCTCAGGACCGACTGGTCGAAACGCAAAAGCTTGCCGCACTCGGTCAGCTGACCGCCGGTATCGCCCACGAAATCAAGAACCCGCTCAACTTCGTCAACAATTTCGCCGAGCTGTCGACCGAATTGATCGACGAATTGAATGGCGTGCTGTCGGCCAGGAATGCCTCGTTGTCCGACCAGACCCGCGCCGAGGTCGAAGACTTGACCCGCACGCTGGACAGCAATCTCGGCAAGATCGTAGAGCACGGCAGGCGCGCCGACAGCATCGTCAAGAATATGCTGATGCATGCCCGCGCCGATGCCGGCGAGCGGCGCCGGGCGGATCTGAACGCGCTTGTTGAGGAGAGCCTGAACCTCGCCTATCACGGCGCGCGCGCTGAAAGCCCCGGATTCAATGTTGCTCTACGCCGCGATCTCGATCCGGGGGTCGGCCAACTCGACCTTTATCCGCAGGAGCTGACTCGGGTCTTGTTGAATTTGTTCACCAACAGTTTCTATGCCGTGCGCGAACGCCAGCGCAGCGCCCATGATCCCGGATATGAGCCGACCGTATCGGTCGTCACCCGCGCGCTCGGTGACCGGGTCGAGATCCGCGTGCACGACAACGGGATCGGCATCCCGGACGCGGCGCGGGCGAGGATCTTCGACCCGTTTTTCACGACAAAGCCGGCGGGCGAGGGGACGGGTCTCGGCTTGTCGCTGAGCCATGACATCATCGTCAAACAGCACGGCGGCGTTTTTGATGTCGAAACCGAACCGGGTGCATTTACCGAATTTATTGTAACCTTGCCGCGCGCGATGGCCGCCGCCGTTGCCGGCGGAGGAGGGGAGGGATGACCGCGACCATCCTCGTGGTCGACGATGAGCCCGATCTGGAAACGCTCGTCCAGCAGCGGTTTCGGCGCCAGATCCGCGACGGCGAGTTTGGCTTTCGCTTTGCCCGCGACGGGATTGAAGCGCTCGACATGCTGGCCAACGGCAGCGATGTCGACATGGTGCTGAGCGACATCAACATGCCGCGCATGGACGGCCTGACCCTGCTGCAAAGGATCCAGGAGACCGCCGACCCGCTGTCGACGGTCATCGTCTCCGCTTATGGCGACATGGCCAATATCCGCACGGCGATGAACCGCGGCGCATTCGATTTTCTGACCAAGCCGATCGATTTCGCCGATCTTGAAGTCACGATCAAAAAGACGCTGGCGCATATCGAACGACTGCGCGAAGCGCGCCGCCGCCAGGCCGAGGCCGAGCGCGCGCAGGCGCTGTTGTCGCGCTATTTCTCGCCCAACCTTGCCGAACGGCTGGCGAGCGACCCCGACGCCGTCGATCTCGGCGGTCAGCGCCGCGAAATCACCTCGCTGTTCACCGACATCGCCGAATTCACCTCGATGGTCGAAACCCTCGACCTCGAAATCATCGCCCCATTGTTGAACGATTATCTCGGCGGAATGACCAATGTCGTCTTTGCCCATGGCGGTACCGTCGTCAAGATCATCGGCGACGCGATGCACGTGCTGTTCGGAGCGCCGGCGGATCAGCCCGATCACGCGGCGCGCGCGGTTGCCTGCGCGCTCGAGCTCGACATCCATGCCCAGGCGTTTCGCGCGCGCTGGCGCGAGCGTGGGATCGCACTCGGGGCGACGCGGCTCGGCCTGGAAGCCGGCCCAGCGATCGTCGGCAATTTCGGCGGCGGCAAATACTTCGACTACACCGCCTATGGCGACACGGTGAACACGGCCGCCCGGCTCGAGGCCGCGAACAAGCCGCTCGGTACCCGGATCTGTATTGGCGAAAGTGTGGCGAACCGCGTCGCCGGGTTCAAAGGGCGGCCGATCGGCGGTCTCTTGCTGCGCGGGCGCAAGGAGCCGTTGCGCGCGTTCGAACCACTGACGGTGCAAGCGTATGAGGGCGCGGCGACGCAAGCCTATCTCGATGCCTTCGCCAAGCTCGAAGCCGAGGATCCGTTGGCGATGCCGGCCTTTGCCGCGCTTCTCGGGCTGCACAGCGAGGATCATCTCGTCGGCTTTCATCTGCGGCGCCTGCTCAACGGCGCCACCGGCGCCAAGATCGCGCTCGATTAACCCTGCGATCCTGCGGCTCAATTTCTTTCGGGATGCCCGAATTTATTCCTCGGGCCGGCAGGTGGTTTGCGGATCGCCGCCGCATTCGAGCCCGGAGCAGCAATCGGCATTGGTCTTGCAGATTTCGCCTTCGTCCTTGCATTCCGCCGCGTAGGCCTTGGCGATCGGGCTGATCTCGAAGCGCTCGAGCAACGCGCGTAGCTGCTCGCTGCCGAAAGCACTGCCCGCGCTCGAAGATTGAGCGGCCGGGTCGCCTGCCCACGCATAAATCGGAGCGGCGGCGCCGAGCACCAAAAGAAAACCAGCCAGCAGATTGCGCATTTGAGGGTCTCCATTTGTCAAAGCCGCGTGATTACGCCGGACACGAGGCGGGAACCGCCGGCGATTGCGAGGATCAGCGTTCGGTCAGCTTCAGCTCGATGCGGCGGTTCTTGGCATAGGCGTCTGGGGTGATGCCGGGATCGATCGGCTGGGTATCGGCAAATCCGGCGGCGGCGAGCCGGTCTTCCGGGATTCCCTTGCTGATGGCATAGCGAACGACAGACATCGCCCGCGCCGTCGACAATTCCCAGTTCGACGGAAACTGCGGGGTGTCGATTGGGTTGTGGTCGGTGTGGCCGCTGACCTGCAAGGTCCAGTTGATATCGGGCGGGATCTCGGCGGCGATCTGCTTCAGTGCGGTGATGACCGGATCAAGCTCTTTTTTGGCGTCGTCGGTCAGATCGGCGCTGCCCGGTTTGAACAGCACCTCCGACTGGAAGACGAACCGGTCGCCGACGACGCGGATGTCGGGCCGATTGCCGAGGATGTCGCGCAGGCGGCCAAAAAACTCCGATCGGTACCGGGCGAGTTCCTCGACCTTGTTGGCGAGCGCGAGGTTGAGCTTTTGCCCGAGATCGGCGATCTGGGTCTGCTGCGACTTGACCTTGGCCTGGGAAATGTCGAGCGCTGTTGCGATTGCGGACAATTGCTGGCGCAATGCCGCGATCTGCTGGTTCAGCAAGTCAACCTTGGCGAGCGCCTCGCTACTGACGGATTTTTCGGCGGCGATCGTCTTCTGCGTCGCCGCCGCCTGTTGCTGCTCGGCGCCGAGGCTCGCTTGGAGTTCCTCGGATTTTTCTCGCAACATCGCCGCCTCGCTGGCTTTGGCGGCGAGGTTGCTCACCTGCGAATTCAGCCGGTCGCGATCGCTCCGGGCGCTCTTCAGTTGCGCTTCGAGCCGCGTCGTACCCTGCCGCAGATCGGCATTCGCGCCGCGCTCGAGCGACAAGAGATTGGCCAGCGCATCAACTTGTTGCTGCAACTTGTGCAACGCCGCTTCGCGCCCGGACAGTGCCGCCGACAAATAAAACTGCCCCGCGGTGAAGATCAGCAAGATAAAAATGATCACCATCAACAATTGCGACAAAGCGTCGACAAAACCAGGCCAGATGTCGATACTCGGTCGGCGAAAATTTCTCGGGGCGATGGCCATGGCTCAACCGGTCTTGTGCGCTCAGCGCCGGCCTTCTTCGGCCAACGCGGCAATGGTGCGCGCGAGGATGCGGATCTCGCCGCGCAGCTCCTGCACGCTTTGGGCACGGCCCTGGGACAAATCCTCGATCAGCCGCGCGGTGTAAGCCTCGATATTGCGCAAATGGTTGCGCAACGCGTCGTCGTGCCCGACCGAGCCGTCGGCAATCTCGGCGAGCCGAGCCAGCGCCGGCTTCAGTTCCAGCTGGTTCTCGGCGAGCCGCAGCATCAGCATCTGGCCGGCCTTCATCTGTTCGCCGAGGATGCCGAGGCGGTCGGTCAAATTTGCCAAGGTCGAGTTGGCGCCGATGCGACTTTCCTCGCCGCGGGCGAGGATGCGTTGCAAATTTTCGAGGCTGTCCGCGGTCTGTTCGAGCAAGGCCTGGATATAGACCGGGATCGGTGCGTCGCCGGCCTCCCCCAAGGCCCCCCCCGACAACCGGGTAAAGCCCGACAACCACTCTTCGAGGTCGTTGTAAAAGCGGTTCTGCGCCTGTCCCGCCTGCAGATCGAGAAAGCCCAGGACGAGGCTGCCCGCCAGCCCAAACAATGACGAGCTGAACGCGGTCCCCATCCCCGCGAGCGGCGATTCGAGACCGGCTTTGAGGTTGGCGAAGGCGCGTGCCAGATCGCCGCCGCCGACAGTCAGACCGCCGATCACGCCGCCGACCGAGCGCACCGTCTCCAACAGCCCGTAAAACGTGCCGAGCAGACCGAGAAAGATCAGTACCCCGATCAGATAACGCGAGGTTTCGCGCGTTTCGCTGAGCCGCGAGCCGATACCGTCGAGCAGAGTCTGCATAGAGTTGGTCGACAGGCTGACTCGTCCACCTTGTCGCGCCCCCAGCATGCGCGCCATCGAAGCCAACAGCCGCGGCTCGCCGCGGCGCCCGGCGATCGGCTCCTCACCGCCCGCCTGCCGGTGGCGAAAGCCCTCGATCCAGTCGATCTCCGGCTCAAGCATCAGTACTTGGCGAAAAATATAGGCGATGCCGGCCACGAGAATGCCGAGGATCACGCCGTTTACCGCGGGGTTGCCCATAAAGGCGACGGCGAGCGACTTGCCGAGTGCTGCCGCGAGTGCAGCCACCAGCACCAGGAACAGCACCATCCGAACAAGAAAGCGGCGCGGGCGGTTCACCCGGGCGATCCCCGGGCAACGCCGACCACAAACACGCTCGCCGGCCTCACCGGCGCCGGCCCGCATGGAGGGCCGGTCGTCGCGGCATTTGCCGGCCGGGCGCGATGCACATTCTCGATCCTACCCCTGCCTTATCGGGTTTACTGCCGCATCGGGCGCCGGTCCGCGAGCTTTGTCGTGCGCGCAAATCTAGCGTATCGAATGTTCCAAAGACATCAAAGATGCCGGGAGTCGCATAGCTTATCCTCTACCTTGCATTGTGGTGGGGTTTTGCCGGCGCCGTATCGCGTGCCGCGCGCAGCGCCTCGCGGATCAACGCCGCCAGCGGCAGATGCAGATGGTCGTTTGCGGCGAGTACGTCGCCGCTCCGCATCATCGCCTGGCCGCCCGACAAATCGCTGACATAGCCACCCGCCTCGCGCACCAGCAACAGCCCGGCGGCGATGTCCCACGGCGACAGCCCGAATTCCCAGAAGCCGTCAAACCGTCCGGCCGCGACATAGGCGAGGTCGAGTGCGGCCGCCCCGATCCGGCGCACCCCGCTCGTCGCCCCCATCACCGCCGCCAGAGTTACGAGATAGGTCGACCGGTCGCCGCGCGCACCGAACGGCATGCCGGTGCCGATCACCGCGTCGGCCAGCTGGCGGCGGGCTGAAACCCGCAACCGCCGGTCGTTGACATAGGCGCCCAACCCCTTTTCGGCCGAATACATCTCGTCGCGCACCGGGTCGTAGACGAGGCCGGCGACGATCTCGCCGTCGCGTTCGAGCGCGATCGAGATCGCAAAATGCGGGATGCCGTGCAGGAAATTGGTGGTGCCGTCGAGCGGGTCGACAATCCAGCGGTGACGCGCGTCGGTGCCTGCCGTTTCCCCACTCTCCTCTAACAGCAGCCCATAGCCCGGCCTGGCGCGCGTCAGCTCGGTCTTGAGCGTGCGCTCGGCCTTGAGGTCGGCGGTCGAGACGAATTCGCCCGGCCCCTTGACCGAGACCTGCAATTGCTCGACCTCGCCGAAGTCGCGCAACAGGCCACGGGCCGCTTTCAGCGCGGCCCCCGCCATGACGTTAAGGATCGGCGAGCGCAAGGCCATCGCCGCGCCCTCGCGCGCGACCGCCGGCCCTCAGTCCTTCGCCCGCTCCACATAGCTGCCGTCGGCGGTGCTGACGACGATGCGGGTGCCGGTCTCGATATAGGGCGGGATCATGACCCGTCGGCCGTTTTCGAGCTTGCCCGGCTTGTAGGACGATGACGCGGTCTGGCCGCGCACGACCGGGTCGGCCTCGACCACCGCCATCGTGACTGATGGCGGCAACTCGACGGACAGCGCCGCCCCCTCGTACATCATGACGGTGCACACCATGCCGTCGCGCAAAAAATCGGCAGGCTCGCCGATCGTCTCGGTCGGGATCGAGACCTGCTCGAAGCTGTCGTTGTCCATAAACGTCGCCTGGCCACCCTCGGTGTACAGAAACTGCATATCCTGTTCATCGAGCCGGACGCGTTCGACGGTCTCCTGGGTGCGGTAGCGATCGTTGAGCTTGATCCCGCTGCGCAGATCGCGCATCTCGACCTGGGCAAAAGCGCCGCCCTTGCCCGGCTGGACCAGCTCGCGTTTCAATACGATCCACAGCTTGCCCTGGTGTTCGAGGACGTTGCCCGGCTTGATGTCGATGGCGTTGATCTTCATGACGGGGAATCCTGGTAGGGCGCAGTCGGGCGCGGCTGTGCCTCAGACATTAGCACGGGCTGGCCTGACGGCAAGACGGAGCGCCGAGGACATGGAGCAATGGTGGCGGCCGGAGCGCTTTGCTTTGCGCCGCGAGCGGCTGGAAAAGCGGGTCCGAATGCTAGCGGTGGTCCGCGGTTTTTTTGCGGGCGAGGGGTTTGTCGAGGTCGACACCCCGGCCCTGCAGGTGAGCCCCGGCCTCGAACCGCATCTGCGCGCGTTTTCGACCGATTTGCACGACCCTGGCGATGGCCGCACCGTGCGGCGCTATCTGCACACCTCGCCCGAATTCGCAATGAAAAAGCTGCTGGCGGCCGGGATGCCGCGGATCTGGCAGCTCGCCCATGTGTTTCGCGACGGCGAGCGCAGCGCCACCCATCATCCCGAATTTTCGATGCTCGAATGGTACCGCGCCGGCGCCACATGGCGCGACCTCGTTCTCGATTGCGTCGGCCTCGTCCGAGCCTGCCAAGCCGCAGCCCATTCGCCCTCCCCGTCAGGGCCGGGCTCGATCCGGCCGTCAACGGACCGCTGGAACGGGGCAATTGAACGCGAGGAGGGCCTCGTCTGGCGGGCCCGCAGCGCCGACGCCCGCGAGCCTTGGCGCGAGATCAGCGTCGCCGAAGCATTCCGTGAGTATTGCCGAATTGACATCCTCGCGACCGCACCCAACCCGCTCAATCCCGATCTGGAGCTGCTCGCCCCCGAGGCGCGGCGGATCGGCATCGAGCCGCATGCAGGCGACGATTGGGATACACTTTACTTCCGCATCTTCCTCGACCGCATCGAGCCATTCCTCGGCATCGGTGCGCCGACGATCCTCTACGACTTCCCGGCGGCGATGGCCGCGCTGTCGCGCCGCAACCGCGCCGATCCCCGCTTGGCCGAACGCTTTGAACTCTACGTCTGCGGTCTCGAACTCGCCAACGCCTTTGGCGAATTGACCGATCCGGCCGAGCAGCGCGCCCGCTTTCTCGCCGACCAGGCCAGAAAGCAGGCGCTCTACGGCGAAACCTACCCGATCGACGACGACTTCCTCGCCGCCCTCGCTTACCTTCCTTCCGACTGCGCCGGCATCGCACTCGGCTTCGACCGCCTCGTCATGCTCGCCACCGCCGCCGCCGACATCGAAGACGTGCTATGGGCGCCGGTGCGCTGATATTTTGGCGACCTTGGCGGCCGATCGCTATATCGCGTTTCTCAATCCGAAACGGCGGATCGAGCGGTTCCGTCGCCGCAACGGCGGGTTGCACCCGCCCTACGCTTGCCCAGAGGATTGCATCTCGATGGGTGGCCGCGGCCTTTTATCGTCTTGGCCGGGCTTGACCCGGCCATCCACGCCTTTGCCACACGCGCCAGCGCCGATCGCAGATCCCATGGGTGCCCGGACCAAGTCCGGGCACGACGATCTGTCATTGGGTGAAGTGCAACCGCCAGTACAGCGGCTTGCGATCATAATTTCCTTGGATAGCTCTGCGCGACAGCGGAAGCCAACAATCTGCAAGGATGCGAGCGGTCATCTTAGTTTCTCGCTTTCGAAGTTAGGGCAAACCATTCAAGCTTCTCGTTCGATCCGAGTCAGGTTCTTGAGCGAAATGCGGCTGGTATTCGATAAATTACTTCTGTATATTCAATACCGAGAGGTTTGAGTAATCGTCCGTGGCCGACGATCTTGCCGCCGAGTGATTCGGCGAGACGTCGGCTCGGACCATTCGCCTCGGCAACGGGCCAACGCAAGCCGCGCGCGCCAAACGAAACCGACGCCCAAGCGACGATTAATGCGATGGCCTCGCGTCCATATCCCCGGCCTTGCGCAGTCTCCTTTATCCAGATCCCCGTCTCGGGTTCATCGCCATCAACACCATGCAGGCCGGCAACCCCCAGAAGCTCGCCGGTCGTATTTGTACGGACGACCAGAAATACCGCGCTGCCGGCCGCCATTTGAGGAAGCCATTGCCGCCAGATTTCCGCAAAGGCCGCTAGCGACGGCGATGGTTCGAAACTCATCAACCGCGTCACCGCCGGGGTGACCGCGGCAAAGATTTCCGCGGCGTCTTCCGCGCGAAATGCGGTTAATACGATGCGGCCGGAGGACAGCTTGGTCGAACGAAGGTCCACCGGCGGCGCAGCTCAGGCCACCGAATACGCCCGCCCGTATTTCGCGAACACCGCGTTGAAATCGGCGACGGCAGCGCGGGGGCCCTGGGGATAGGACCAGATCGAGGAGATGACCGCGAGGAAATCGGCGCCGGCTTCAATGAGCGGCCCGCAATTCTCCTGGGTGATGCCGCCGATCGCGCAGCAGGGAACGACGGTCGTCTCGCTCCAGTCTTGCAACACCTCGGGCGAGGCGCGGTATTTGGCGCCGCCCTTTGTCGGGCTCGGGAAGAAGGCGCCGAAGGCGACATAGTCGGCGCCGGCCTCGGCGGCGGTGATCGCGCGGTCGCGGCTCGCCCCGCAGGTTACGCCGACAATCCGGTCGGGACCCATTAGCCGCCGCGCCTCGGCATAGGGCATATCCTCCTCGCCGACATGAACTCCGTCGCAACCGAGCTCGGCGGCGAGGTCGGGCCGGTCGTTCATAATGAAGGCCACGTCGTGCGCCTGCGCGATCGGCTGCAATACCGCGCCGGCGCGGCGAACCACGTCGTCGGCGACATCCTTGAGCCGCAATTGCAGGCAGGCGACATCGCCACCGGCCAACGCGTCCTCAAAATCCTTCGCGAACTTGTCCAGATCAAACGCCGGCGGGGTGATCAGATAGAGCCGCGTCGTCGCCTCGTCGTGCTCCGTTGATCCGCTGCGCGCCATTGCCATTTCCGCCCCCATCTACACGGCGGTCATAAACGTTTATCGATCCGTCAGCCGCCACGGCTGCTATAATGCCGCCGGCAGCGATCCTCCGCGATCACAGAAAATGGAAAGGGGGAAATGATGGATCCCATCGTCGGCAGCGGCAAATACACCTATAGGGTCAACGAAGAGTGGGCTCGGCCGCCCGCAGGGCTGGAAGTACGGGCGTGTGCGGTCGCCATCGATTCACAGGACCGCGTCTACTGCTTCAACCGCAATTCCGAACATCCGGTGGTGGTGTTCGATCGCGACGGCAACTTTCTGAAGTCGTGGGGCGCGGGAATGTTTTCGTTTCCGCATGCGATCCGCATCGACAAAGACGATTTCGTCTGGCTGACCGACGAATATCACGGCCAGTTCATGAAATTCACCACCGACGGCGAATTGCAGCATACTATTGGCGTCAGGGGCCAGCGCTCCGACACCGGTGTGCCGGAGGACGATTTCAGCTCGTCGGCGTGGAAAAAGGTCACGCATGGCGGCGGCCCGTTCAATCTGCCGACCGACATCGCGTTTGCGCCCAATGGCGAGTTCTTCATCAGCGACGGCTATGGCAACGCCCGCGTGCACAAATTCGCCGCCGACGGCAAGCTGATGTTTTCGTGGGGCGAACCGGGCACCGCACCCGGCCAGTTCAATCTGCCGCACGGGGTGTGGATCGACCGCCGCGGCCGCCTGCTTGTCGCCGACCGCGAAAACGACCGGGTACAGATCTTCGACCAGGGTGGCAAGTTGCTCGAAGTGTGGCCGACCGAGCTGATCGGCCCAGCGTTTTTCTATGTCGACGACGAGGACACCGTCTACATCCCCGAGCACAACGGCGGCATGATCAGCATCCTGACCCTCGACGGCGAAAGACTGGCGCGCTGGGGTGATGGCCCAGTCAATCGCTCCTGCCATGGCATCTGGGTCGACTCGCACAAGGACCTCTATGTCGTCCAGCCGGGCAATTGGGGCCGGGCGCGCCGGGTCGTCAAATATACTCGGCAGTAGCCGCCGATCCGAGGCTCGTAGCGGTCGATCCGGCGACGGAACGACCGCTGCCGCTCGTGCGAGCCACCGATGGCCCGTCGCCGACCTCGAACCCGTGCCCGCGTTCGCGGAGCGGCGGTTAAACCTCCGAGAAGAAGGGGCTAGCCCGAGTGACGATCGCCCGTGCTGGCGGGGGCGGGGCCGAAACCCTTGTAGAGCTTTGCCCCTAGCGCCTTGAGCGCCTTGTCTGCCTTGTCGCCGCCCACATTGGTCATCATCACCATCGCGAAATCGTATTTCGGCTGCAGCATGATGTAGGCGAGGTTCATTTCGTTCGAGCCGCCATGAAACAAAAACGGCTCCGGCGAAATCGGCAAGCTGACTTGCCCGATGCCGAGCCCGTAGCTGCCGCTCGACGGCGTGCCGACCGGTGCATCCGCTTTTGGCGGCATGTCGATGACCATGGTGTGGAGCTTGCGGAACGTCTCCTGGCCGAGCAGCACCGGGCCGCGCTTGCCGGCACCGACATGCCAGCCGGCCCACGCCGCGAAGTCGAGCACCGACAGATGCACGGTGCCGGCGGGTCCGATCGCTTGGGGATTGTCGCCGTTGGGGCCGGCCAGCATCGCTTTCAGCATCCCGTTCGGCAATGTCCGGTGACCAAGCGGCGCGTCGAGCCGGCCGAGGCTCGATTGCGGCCCGAACCCGGCGGTCTTGAGCCCGAGCGGGTCAAAGATGCGCACGGCGACCAGCTCCTCCCAGGTCTTGCCGCCGATCCGCTCGATAATCGCCCCGGCGAGCGTGTAGCCGAGGTTCGAATAGGCGAATTGTGCGCCGGGCTTTGACCGAAGCTGCTGCTTGACGAGCCCGGTGATGATCCAATAGCGCAATTCGTCGAGGTTGCCGGGCTGGGCAAAGGATTGTTCGATAAGCTCGTCCTGCGCTGGGTTGTCGCTCGGAATGCCGCTGGTATGCGACAATAGCTGCACAAGCGTCACGCCGCCGACATCGGGCGCCATCGCCGGCGCCAGCTCCGGAAACACCGAGCCCACGGTCGTATCCCAGTGCAATTTGCCGGACTCGATCAGCATCCCCGCCAACAACGCGGTCATCGCCTTGGTATCGGAGCCGATATGAAAGCGGTCGTCGATCGTCACCGGAATGCGGGTGCCGACGCGGCGTGTGCCGAACGCTCCCGCTGCGACGACCCGGCCATCGCGTACAACCGCCCCGGCGAGGGCGGGGAGGCCGAATTGCGCGAGGTAGGGGCGCAACATCGCATCGAGGGCGGCATACCGGGCGATTACCGGCGGCGGGGTCGCAACCGGCCCGGCCGTGGCGATTGCGACGACTGCGGGGGCAGTCAGCAGCTCGCGGCGGCGCATCCGTCACTCCCCGTTGTTCGGCTTATTCAGCCGGCGCGTCGGCGGGCAGCGGTTCGGCGGTCAGGTCGGCGGCAAGGCCCGAGCGTTCGTTGGCTGCCGCTTCCTCCCGCAACATCAGATTGTCTTTCACGCTGCCGAGGGCGGCAATCATCGCGTCGCGCGTGCCGGATGCGAGCCCGGCAAACGCCTCTTCGCGGATCGCCAGATTGATGTCGAGAATGCGGTCGACGACGCGGTCGGCGCCGGGGGTCAGCCACAACGTCCGCACCCGCCGGTCGGTCGGATGGGCGCGGCGCTCAACCAGACCTTCCTCGTGCAATTTGTCGAGCATCCGCACCAGTGCTATCGGCTCGATGTCGAGCCAAGTCGCAACCTCAGCCTGGCTCACCCCTTGGTGGCGCGCGATGTAGAGCATGACCGCCGCTTGCCGCCTCGTGATCGGCAGCCCGGTGTGGCGGGCGGCGCGCTCGAAGCGCCGCTTGAGCAGGCGCGAGACGTCGTGAATAAGAAAACCGAAGGTGCGATCCGCAGCCGGGAACGCGTCAGTTGCGGCGCGCTCGGTCGCTACGTGGTTGCGTGTCATCGCCGTCACTGCGCGCCCTGGCGCTCGGGCTCGAGCACCGGGCGACCGTCGACCGACAGCGCGTCGGCCATGCGCGACGGCCGGTAGGGACGGCCAACCCAGTGGGCGAAGCGTTCGAGATAGAGATAGATAACTGGCGTCGTATAGAGTGTGAGCCACTGCGACACCAAAAGCCCGCCGACGATCGCGATTCCGAGCGGCTGGCGCAACTCGGAGCCGGCGCCTTGGCCGAACGCGATCGGCATCGCCCCGAACAACGCCGCGAACGTCGTCATCATGATCGGGCGGAAGCGTAAGAGACAAGCCTGGTGGATCGCCTCGCGCGGGCTCTTGCCCTCCAGCCGCTCGGCCTGCAAGGCGAAATCGATCATCATGATCGCGTTCTTTTTGACGATGCCGATTAGCAAAATTACGCCAACGAGCGCGATGACGCTGAGATCGTAGTGGAACAACATCAGCATCAATAGCGCGCCGACCCCGGCTGAGGGCAACGCCGAGAGGATCGTGATCGGGTGGATGTAGCTCTCATAGAGCACGCCGAGCACGATATAGACGACGAGGATCGCGGCGGCGACGAGCAGCGGCATCGACGACAGCGACGCCTGGAAGGCTTGCGCCGTACCCTGGAACGAACCGTTCAATGTCGGTGGCGCGCCGAGCCGTTCGGCCGCGGCCTGAATCTCCTCAACGGCCTGGCCGAGCGCTGTGCCGGGGGCAAGGTTGAACGACAATGTCACCGCCGGAAACACGCCTTGATGGCTGACCGACAGCGGCTCGACTTTCGAGACATAATGGGCAAAAGAGGAAATCGGAACCTGCGCTCCATTCGGCCCGGGGACATAGATTTTCGACAGCACCGACGGGTCGCTCTGGAATTGCGGTTGAACTTCGAGAACCACCTTATACTGGTTGGACGCGGTGTAGATCGTCGCGACCTGGCGTTGGCCGAACGCGTCATAGAGGGTCTGGTCGATCACCGAAGCCGACAGGCCGAGCCGGTAAGCGGCATCGCGATCGATATCGATTGTCATCGTCGGCGCGGCGTCTTGCTGGTCGGAGGCGACATCCTGCAACCCAGGCAATTTGCGCATCGCGGCTTCGAGGATCGGCGCCCAATGATTGAGTTCCGCGTCGTCCGTATCGGTCAATGTGTATTGGTATTGCGTGCGGCTGAGGCGGCCGCCGACGGTGATGTTTTGCGGCACCTGCATAAAGAATTTGGCGCCTTCGACGACGGCCACCTTCCGGCGTAGGCGTTGCACAATTTGATCGGCGGTATCGCTGCGCTGATCGAACGGTTTCAGCGCAAAAAAGAGGCGAGCGGCGTTTTCGGTCGGGTTGTAGGCATAGGCGCCGGCGAGCATGAAGACGCCGCCGACGCCCGGATCCTGGCGGATGATGTCGACAACTTGATGGGCCATCTTGACCGTCGCCAGGAACGACGCGTCCTCCCTGGTGTCGAGCTCGCCAAAGACCGTTCCGGTGTCCTGTTGCGGGAAGAACCCTTTTGGGATCTTCGCATAGAGATAGCCCGTTGCCACCATCAGCAGCAGGGTCGAAACCAGCACTGGGAATTGGTGGCGAAAGACGAAATTGAGCCCGCGGTCGTAAGCCCCGATCATCCACTCGAAAAAGCGCTCGGCGGCGCGGTTGAACCGGTTGGCCGGATGCAAGCCCTGCTCTTTCAAGAACAGCGAGCACAAGACCGGCGTCAGGGTCAGCGACACGATCGCCGAGGACACCACGGCAACCGATACGGTGATTGCGAATTCGCGAAACAGCCGGCCGATAATTCCGCCCATCGCAAATAGCGGGATGAACACCGCGATCAGCGAAAAGGTGATCGAAATAATGGTAAAGCCAATCTGCCCGGCGCCCTTGAGCGCAGCGTCGAACGGGCGCATCCCCTGTTCGATATAGCGCACGATGTTTTCGATCATCACGATCGCATCATCGACGACAAAGCCGACCGAGATGGTCAACGCCATCAGCGAGATGTTGTCGAGGCTGAACCCGGCGACGTACATCACCGCGAAGGTCGCGAGCAGCGACAGCGGCACCGAGAGACTCGGGATCACCGTTGCCCAGATTGTCCGCAGGAACACAAAGATCACGATGATGACGAGCGAAATCGTCAGCAGCATCGTGAACTGCACGTCGCGCACCGCTGCGCGGGTCACGAGCGTGCGGTCGAGCATCAGATCGACGTGAACCGAGGGCGGGATCGACTGTTCGAGCTTTGGCATCAACGCCTTGATCGTGTCGACCAAGGCGACCGTATTGGCGCCCGGAGCCTTCTGGATCGCAACGCCCTCGGCCGGCCGATTGTTGAACCAGGCGCCGACCCGGGTGTTCTGCACCGAATTGACGACGTCGCCCACATCCTTGATGCGCACCGGCGCGCCGTGGCGGTAGGCAATGATGATGTTGCCGTAAGCCGCCGCATTAAAGAGCTGGTCGTTGGTCTCGAGCGTAACCACCTGGTGGGCGCCTTCGATCGAGCCCTTGGGCTCATTGACCGTCGCATTTGCGAGCGCGTTGCGGACGTCCTCGAGCCCGATGCCGTGCGCGGCAAGCGCCGCCGGATTGACCCGCGCGCGGGCGGCATAGAGCTTCTGGCCAAAGATCGAGACCTGTCCGACCCCCGGCACTTGAGAAAGCCTCTCGCCAAGCACCAAATTGGCGTAATCGTCGAGCTTATAATCGGGTACCGCGTCCGAATGGACGGCGTAGATCAGGATCGGGAAATCCGCCGGATTGACCTTTTTATACGTCGGCGGGCTCGGCAGGTCTTTCGGCAGCAAGCCGCTCGCGGCATTGATCGCCGTGACCACGTCCACCGCCGCACCGTCGATATTGCGCGACAGGTCGAACTGCAAGGTGATCGTCGTCGTCCCGATGCCGGACAGCGAGGTCATCTGGTCGAGCGAGGGAATTGAAGTGAATTGCTGTTCGAGCGGGGTCGCGATCGCCGAGGCCATTGTCTCCGGGCTCGCGCCAGGGTAGCTGGCGGTTACCGTGATGGTCGGGAAATCGACATCGGGCAGCGGCGCTACCGGCAGCAAACCGTAAGCCGCGATGCCAAAGACCAGCACCCCCAGCATCAACAGCGAGGTGGCGATCGGCCGCCTGATAAAAGGTTCTGAAATGCTCATCAGCGCCTGCTCGTAGTCAGAGAGTTGCGTTCCGTTCCGAGGCTCGAAGCGCCGGGCTTTCGATGCGCGCGGTCCCCGCGTGCCGGCGAGTCATCGCGGTTACTCAGCGCCCTGGCGTTCTCGCGCGAGCACCGACCCGTCTCCACCCGCCAGCGCGTCCGCAATGCGCGACGGCCGGTAGGGCCGACCGACCCAGCGCCCGAAACGCTCGAGGTAGAGGTAGATGATCGGCGTGGTGTAGAGGGTGAGCCATTGCGACACGAGCAGCCCGCCGACGATCGCGATGCCGAGCGGCCGCCGCAATTCCGATCCCGCACCCTGGCCAAGCGCAATCGGCAACCCGCCGAACAGCGCGGCGAATGTCGTCATCATGATCGGCCGGAAGCGCAACACACACGCCTGATGGATCGCCTCTCGCGGGCTCTTACCCTGGATCCGCTCCGCCTGGAGCGCGAAGTCGATCATCATGATCGCGTTCTTTTTGACGATGCCGATCAAGAGGATGATGCCAATCATCGCGATCACGCTCAGATCGTAGTGTAAGATCTTCAGCGCCAACAATGCGCCGACGCCAGCCGAGGGCAGCGCCGAAAGGATCGTGATCGGATGAATATAGCTCTCGTAGAGCACGCCGAGGACGATGTAGACGACGAGGATTGCCGCTGCGACCAACAGCGGCGTGGACGACAGCGAGGCCTGGAACGCCTGTGCGGTCCCTTGGAACGAGCCGTCGAGCGTCCCTGGTACGCGAAGATCGGCGGTCAGTGCCTGGATCTTGTCGACCGCCTGCCCCAGCGCCACACCCGGCGCCAGGTTGAACGATAAGGTGACCGCCGGGAACTGTCCTTGGTGGTTGACCGACAGCGATTCGATTTTCGAAGTGAAATGGGCGAATGCGCTAATCGAGATCTGGGCGCCGTTCGGTCCGGCGACATAAATCTTCGACAGCGCTGTCGGGTCGTCCTGGAACTGGGGCTCGACCTCCAGAACCACTTTGTATTGGTTCTTTGAGGTGTACATCGTTGCGACTTGCCGCTGGCCGAAGGCATCGTACAGGGTCGCGTCGATCAGCGACGGCGAAACACCCATCCGGGACGCTGCGTCGCGGTCGATCTGGACGGCAATATGCGGCGCCGCGATCTGCTGGTCGGATGCCACATCTTGCAATTCCGGGAGCTTCTTCATCGCGCGCTCGAGGATCGGCGCCCAGCGATTGAGTTCGTCCGGATCGGTGTCGGTCAATGTGTATTGATACAACGTACGGCTGAGCCGTCCACCGATGCTGATGTCCTGGCCCGATTGCATAAAAAATCGGATGCCCTGAACAGCGGCGACTTTCGGCCGCAGGCGCTGGATGATCTGGTTCGAGGTCAGTGAGCGCTGGTTGTGCGGCACCAATTGGATGAAGATGCGCGCGGTATTTTCGGTCGGGTTGTAAGCGGTGGCGCCGGTAAAGGAAAAAACTCCGGAAACGTCCGGGTCGCGGCGCACGATGTCGACGATCTGCTGGGTCACCTTGGCCATCCCGTAATACGAGATGTCCTCGCGAGCATCGGCTTGGCCAAAGATGAAACCGGTATCCTGCTCAGGGAAAAAGCCTTTCGGGATCGTTACGTAGAGATAGCCGGTCAGCACGATCAGCGCCAAGGTTGACAGCAATGTCGGTAATTGGTGACGGAAGACAAAGTTGAGACCGCGGTCGTACCAGCGCAGCATCCAATTGAAGCCGCCCTCCAAGGCCCGGTTGAACCAGCCGGCCTGGTGCAATCCCTGTTCCTTCAAGAACAGCGAGCATAATACCGGCGTCAGAGTCAGCGAAATCGCCGCCGAGGCCACCACCGCGACGGAAACCGTGACAGCGAATTCGCGGAACAAGCGGCCGATGATGCCGCCCATGAACAGCAGCGGAATGAACACCGCGATCAGCGAAAACGTGATCGAGATGATCGTAAAGCCGATCTGTCCCGCACCCTTCAGCGCGGCTTCGAACGGGCGGTCGCCCATTTCGATGTAGCGGACGATGTTTTCGATCATCACGACCGCGTCGTCGACGATAAAGCCGACCGAGATCGTCAGCGCCATCAAGGAGATGTTGTCGAGGCTGTAGCCCACCGCATACATCACGGCAAAGGTCGCCAGCAACGACAGCGGCACCGCGGCGCTCGGAATGATCGTCGCCCACAAGGTCCGCAAAAACAAAAATATGACGAGGATGACGAGTGCGATCGTCATCATCATCGTAAATTGAACATCGTGCACCGCCGCACGAATAACGAGCGACCGGTCGGACACCAAGTCGACTTTAACCGAAGGCGGGAACGATTCCATGATGCGCGGAACCATCGCCTTGATCGTGTCGACCAGCTCGATCGTGTTGGCGCCGGCTTGGCGCTGGATTGCCAGGCCCTCCGCCCTGGTGTCGAAAAACCAGGCGCCGGTGCGGGCGTATTGCACCGAGTCGACCGCGCGCCCGACATCCTTGACGCGCACCGGGGCGCCGTTGCGATAGGCGATGATCACATTGTCATAGGCGGCGGCATCGAACAGCTGGTCGTTGGTGTCCAAGGTGTAAGTCTGGTGCGCGCCTTCAAGAGTGCCTTTTGGTCGATCTAGCGTCGTCGCAACCAGCGCGTTGCGGACGTCCTCAAACCCGAGGCCGCGCGCGGCCAACGAGCCGGGGTTGATCTGAACATGCGCGGCATAGGTTTGCTGGCCGAAAATCCGCGCCTCGGAGACGCCGGGCACCGTCGACAGCTTCTGCGCCAGAATGACATAGGCGTAATCATCGACGCGATAGATCGGCAGCGAGTTCGAATGGACCGCATAGATCAACACCGGGCGGTCGGCGGGATTGGTTTTGCGATAGGTCGGCGGGCTCGGCAGGTCGGGCGGCAACAGACCGCTGGCGGCGTTGATCGCCTGCTGCACGTCTTCTGCCGCCGCGTCGATGTTGCGCGATAGATCGAATTGCAGGGTGATCGACAGAGAGCCGACGCCGCTTGTCGACGTCATTTGGTCGAGCGACGGGATCGCGGCAAATTGCTGTTCGAGCGGGGTGGCGACGGCCGAGGCCATCGTGTCGGGACTCGCCCCGGGATAATTCACGCTGACGGTTATCGTCGGGAAATCGACATTGGGCAGAGCTGCGACCGGCAGCAGCCCATAGGCGCCGATGCCGAACACCAGGATGCCAAGCATCAGCAGCGAGGTTGCGATCGGCCGGCGGATAAAGGGTTCCGAAACGTTCATCGGCGATTACCTGAGATCCCCGGTCGGCCGACGGCAACAGCGCACTAAACTGCGATCGCGCTCAACTCGCCGCGCTCGTCGGCCGCGACGGCAGGATACGGACGAGCGCTCCATCGGTCAGCCGGTACTGCCCCTCGACCACGACCCGCTCGCCGGGCGAGAGCCCCTTGGTGATAACGGCGATCCCATCCTGGATCGCCGCGACATCGACGGCACGCCGTTCGACAGTATTATCGGGTTTGATGATGTAGGCAAAGTGCCCGTCCGGACCCTCCTCGACGGTCTGCGCCGGCACCGTCGCGACGTTGGGGCGAACCTTCAGGATCACCCGCAGGCTGACGAATTCGCCGGGCCACAGGCGCTCGTCCGCGTTGTCGAAGCGCGCCTTTAAGTGGATCGTACCGGTTGTCTGGTCGATCGAATTGTCGATCAGGGTCAGCTTGCCCTCCGACAGCAAGGTGCTGCCATCGCTGCTGTAGGCGCGCACCGCGAGCGGCGCCTGTTGCTGCTGCCGGCGGATCTCGTCGAGCGCGTCCTGCGGCAAGGTAAAGCTGACAAAGATCGGCTTCAGCTCGGTGATCGTGACCAGCGCGGTGTTGTCGCTGGTGTGGACGAGGTTGCCCTTGTCGACGAGCCGCGCGCCGAGACGGCCGTCGATCGGCGACCGGATGTCGGCATAGCCCAGGTTTAGCTCGGCGTTGTCGATTGCCGCCTGATCGCCTTTGATCGCGGCCTGCAATTGCGCGACCAGCGCCGTCTGCTGATCGTAGCTCTGCCTCGTCTGGTAGCCGGTGCCGAGAAGTTTCGAATACCGATCGAGATCGAGCTTGGCGCCAACCAGCTGAGCTTCGTCCTTTTGCTTTGCCGCCTGTGCCTGTTCGAGCGCCGCCTGGTAGGGCCGCGGGTCGATCTGAAACAGCGGGTCGCCCTCTTTGACCTCTTGCCCTTCCTTAAAATCTACTCTGACGATCTGGCCGTCGACGCGGGTCTTGACGGTGACCATATTGTACGCCTGGACCGTCCCGATACCTTGCAGGTACACTGGCACATCCTGGGCGGTGACGGTCCCGGCGGTGACCGGCACCGCCGGGACCGTCATCTGCGCGGTCGCCTGAGGGCCATTGCCGCCAAAGCTGTGCCATAAAATGACCAGCGCCGCGGCCACGATAAGGACCGTAGCCGCACCGATCGCGCGCCTCGTCATGACGAGCGACTCCTTCGATAGTTAAGTTAATCAAAGTCTATCATAGATATATGCTATAGGTTTACGTGATCCGTGTCCATCCCCGCCACCGTCGCAGATCGGTGCGCGAAACGTCGCATCGGGATGGCGGTCAGGGCTGCGGCGAGACCTCGATCGGGGCGCAGTTTGTTCGCCCCGACATCAAACAATCTTCGAGCTTTGATTCCTTGCCGAGGTCGCGCACCAGCACGACCGCGGCAACGGCCAGCGACAGAACCACGGCCAAACCCATCAGCGCCGCCGTTCGTCGGTCGTCGGTTTCGCGATTATCGTCGTCGTATCGGTCGCGCATCGGCCCGCCGCAACGATCTGCGAGGCCAGGGCCGCTGGATTGCCGACGCCGCGACCGGTACAGAGCTGGCCCTGCCGGCGAGCGCGCTGTCGATTTTCCTCGATCGACCGGCCTCTGCTCCTACACCGATATACCAGAACGCGTAGACCGACAATGGGTTGTCCAGGTGTCCACGGGTCAGCCGCGCGCGCCGGCGCGGTCAAGCGCCCGTTCTACTGTCCCGGCAGTCAGCAGTTCGGGCAATAGCTCGCCGTCCGGCCGGCCTGGGCCGAAAACCGCGTTAAATGGAATGCCGTAGCGGCCAAAGCTTTCGAGATATCGGGTCAATTCCGGGTTGGGCCGGGTCCAGTCGCCGCGCATCGCCACGACGCCCGGCCCGAACAGCCGGCCTGCCACCGGATCGCGGTCGAGCACCGCCGCCTCGTTGACCTGGCAAGTCAGGCACCAGGCTGCCGTCACATCGACAAAGACGGTCTTGCCCTGGCCGACGAGGCGCTGGATCTCGCCGGGCTCTAACGGCCGCCAGCGCCCGGCGCTCGCCTTCGCGCTCGGTGCGGCGACCCCGGCAAAGGCTGGCCACAGCACCGCCGCCGCCACCAGCGCCGCCGCGGTCGCCATTGTCAGCCGCGTCGCACCGGGCGGAACGACATGCCGGCTATGCAACGCCAGCAACACGACTACCGCCAGCAATGCCACCGCTGCCGCGAGCGCCACCCGCGTGCCCGACAGCGCCGCCAGCACCGACAAGAGCCACACCGCGGTGCCTGCCAGCGCAAACCCGAGCACGACCCGCAGCCCGTCTATCCAGCGCCCCGGCCGCGGCAACAGCCGCACCAGCCGCGGGACCGCCGCGACCGCGAGGTAGGGTGTGGCCATCCCGATCCCCAGCGCCGCAAACACGACCGCGATCTCGGCCGGCCCCTGCGCCAGCGCGAAACCGATCGCGGTGCCCACAAACGGCGCCGAGCACGGGGTCGCGAGCAGGGTCGCGAACATGCCAGTCAGAAACGCGTCGGCATGGGGCGTCTCGGCGCGGATGTCGGTCGCGTCGTAGGCAAAGCGCGGCAACAAGATCGGCAGCCAGCCCCACAGGCTCGCTGCGAACAGTGTCGTCACCGCGGCCATCGCGGCGATGAACCACGGCCACTGGAACTGGATGCCCCAACCGATCGCGGCGCCGGATGCCTTCAACACGATCAACGCCGCGGCGAGCAGCGCAAACGACGCGAGGACGCCGAGCGCCGTCGTCAGTAGCCCGAGCCGCACCCGCCGCCGCTCGGCCCCGACCTGGCTCGCCACCGACAGCAGTTTCAGCGACAGCACCGGCAGCACGCACGGCATCGCGTTCAGCACCAGCCCGCCAAGCAAGGCGACCGCGAGGATCGGCAACAGCCGTGAGGGGTCGCCGGCGGGCGATCCGGGGTGCGGCGTCGCGGTGAACTCGGCGGCGCGGGCCCCGTCGACCAGAGTCAGGGTCAGTTTTTTGCCGATGAGGTCGGCGGCGTCCGCGTCGCGGATCGGCACGCTCAGCCGCGCGATATGCCCGGACAGCGCCGCCTCGGGCCGGCCGGGCGAGCCCTTGTCGAGCCCCTCGACGAACAGATCGGGCGCTTCGAATGCCTCGCCCCGGCTGCGCAGCTGCACCACGAGCGCCGTGGCCGCGCCGTGGCCGATGGCGTTCGCACCGACGAGATCGATCCCGGCCGCGGCGAGCGGTTGCGGGACCCGGGTGCGCGCGTCGGCGATCAGCCCCGCCTCCGCCGAGGGCGCCGCCGGGCCGGCCGGCAACCGCAGCTCGAGCCGTGTCGAATAGGGCACGCAGATATTGGCGCAGGCGGCCCAGTTCACCAGCGCATGCAGGTCAAGTGGCTGGCCGGGCTGCGTCAGGACAACAGTGATCGGCAAGACAACGTGATCCCGGTACCCTGCGGTTTCGAAGCCCTGCAGCGAATAGCGCGCCGGCGCCGGCCAGGCGATGTCGGCTCGCTTGAGGTTGGCTGAGCTGGCCCAATCGATGCTCGGCGGGATGCCGGCGTCGCCGGGGCTTCGCCAATAGGCGTGCCAGTCCGGTGCGAGTCGGATTTCGAGCCCGGCCTCGACCGCCGCCTCCGAGCCGACGGCGTCGGTCGCGGTGACCAGCCGCGCCGCGGCATGGTCGTCTCCGACCCACCCGGTCGCCGCCGCCCACGCCTTCGGCGGCAGGCACAGCGTCAGCGCCGCCAACAGAACCAAGCCGCTCAACCGCAGTCGCCGCACAGGCAAACACCTCCCCACCCGCGACCGAAGCAATGCCAGCCAATTGCGGCCCAAGCAAGACCGGCGACGTCGCCGATTTTATAGCACTCGAGAGATTAAGATTGTGGGCACGGCGGGCAATTTTCGCGCTCACGGCGTTTGACGGCTTGGCCAAGAGCCGATAATCCGCCTCGGTTGCGGTCGCGGACTGGTCTGCGCTATTGACCGGGAGCCTCGTCGCAAAAGGATTATCCAAAATGGCGCAGCACGGGCCGCTCTCCGGCTTCACGATCGTAGACCTTTCCCGCATCCTCGCCGGCCCGTACTGCACCTTGTTGATGGCCGAGCTCGGCGCAAGGGTGATCAAGGTCGAGCCGCCGCGCCAGGGCGACGACGCGCGCCACTACGGACCGTTCCGAAATGGAAAGTCGGCATATTTCGCATCGGTCAACCGCGGCAAGGAGTCGATCGCGCTCGACCTCAAATCATCCGAGGGCTGCGACATTTTCGAGCGCCTGTTGGACAAGGCCGACGCCCTCGTCGAAAACTTTCGCCCCGGCACCATGGAAAAGCTCGGCTACGGGTGGGAGAGCCTGCATCCGCGCTATCCGCGGCTGGTCTACGCCGCCGCCTCCGGTTTCGGCCATACCGGCCCCTATTCGCACTACCCGGCCTACGACATGGTCGTCCAGGGGCTCGGCGGGGTCATGAGCATCACGGGCCACCCTGATGCGCCACTGACCCGCGTCGGCACCTCGATCGGCGATCTCGGCGGCGGATTGTTCACCGCGATCGCACTCAACGCCGCGCTCTTGCATCGCGAGCGCACCGGTGAGGCGCAAAAGGTCGACGTGTCGCTATTCGACTGCCAACTGGCCCTCCTCGAAAACGCGATCGTGCGCTACACGACGACCGGGGAAATCCCCGGCCCGATGGGCGCGCGGCACCCGTCAATCACCCCATTTGAGGCGTTCGCCACCGCCGACGGCAACATCATCATCGCCGCCGGTAACGACGGGCTGTTTGTCAAGCTCGCGGAAGCGCTCGGCCGCCCCGACCTGGCCGAGAACCCACTGTTCAAGACAAACGCGTTGCGTAACCAGCACCAGGAGGCGCTGAAGGCCGAGGTCGAGAGCGTCTTGCGCGAGGCGGGCACCAAGCAGTGGATCGCGGTGCTCGAGGCGGCGGGGGTGCCGTGCGGCCCGGTCAACAACATCGCCCAGGCGCTAGCGCACCCGCAGACGGCGGCGCGCAACATGCTGGTCGCGGTCGACGACCCGACGATCGGCCCGCTGAAGCTTGCCGGCAACCCGATGAAATTGTCGGCCTTCGCCGACCCGCCGAGCCGCGCCCCGGCCCCCGACCTCGACGCCGACCGCGACCATATCCTGCGCGAACTCGGCCTCTGATGCCCCCTTCCCATTCCCTCCCTCGTGTGTGGGGGAGGGTTAGAGCGGGGGCATGATTAGCAGAACTCTTGCGGTTGTTGCCGTGCTGCTGCTGATCGCCGCCAGCGGGTTTTATCTCTATCTCCGCACATCCTTGCCGCAGATTGAGGGCGATATCGTCGTCATCGGGTCGAAGGCCCCGATTCATGTCGTCATCGGGTCGAAGGCCCCGATTCATATCGAGCGCGACACCGCAGGCGTGCCGACGATCATCGCCCAAAACGACGATGACGCCGCTTTTGGGCTTGGTTTCGTCCATGCGCAGGACCGGCTGTTCCAGATGGAGCTGATGCGCCGCTACGCGGCGGGCCGGCTGGCCGAGGTCTTCGGTCCCTCGGCGCTGCCGGTCGACAAGGAGATGCGCGTCCTTGGCCTTTATCGCGCCGCCGAGCAGGAGCTTCCGTTTCTGTCGGTCGAGGTGAAGCGTGCGCTCGCCGCCTACGCCGCCGGGGTCAACGCCTTTCTCGCGACCCGCCGCGGCGCGCTGCCGCCCGAATTCCTGCTGCTCGGCTTCTCGCCCGAACCGTGGCAGATGGCCGACAGCCTCGCCTGGGGCAAGCTGATGGCGCTGCAGATCGAAGGCAATTACCGCGGCGAGTTGTTGCGCGCCGCCATGGCGCGGACGATATCGCCGGCCGACCTCGCCGTCCTCTACCCCGAATATCCCAAGGACGCGCCGACGACCCTCGCGGCAATGCTGCCGATCTATCGCCGGCTTGGGCTCGCTCGGCTCTACCGCGCGCTGCCGTCCGCGGTCGGGCCGCATTACGCGTCAAACAACTGGGTCGTCGACGGCAAGCACAGCGCTAGCGGCAAGCCGGTGCTCGCCAACGATCCGCACCTCGCCTTTGGCGCGCCGGGTCCGTGGTATCTCGCGTGTATCAAGACACCGGGGCAGGAGATCGCCGGCGCCACCGCGGCCGGGGTGCCGCTCGTTGTGATCGGCCACAACGACCATGTCGCCTGGGGGTTCACGACGACAACGGCCGATGTCGAGGATCTATTCGTCGAAAAGGTCGATCCCGCCGATCCGACGAAATATCTGACCCCCAAGGGGAGCGCTCCGTTCACCACCCGCCGCGAGACAATCCTCGTGCGCGGCGCGACCTCGGCCGAGATCACGGTCCGCGCCACTCGCCACGGTCCGGTGCTGTCGGATGTATTGCCGCCGGGTACGGCCGACCCCGGCTACCTCTTGGCATTGTCGGCGACGTTTCTCGTGCCCGACGACCGCAGCGCCGAGGCGTTGTGGGATGCCAGCCACGCGCCCGACTGGCCGGGCTTCAAACGCGCATGGCGCAATTTTGTCGGGCCGATGCAAAATACCGTCTACGCCGATAATCGCGGCACGATCGGTTTTATCGCGCCGGGGCTGGTGCCGATCCGCAAAAAGGGCGACGGCTGGATGCCGGCGCCGGGCTGGACCGGCGATTATGACTGGAACGGGTTTATCCCGTTCGACGGTCTGCCGAGTGCGGTGAACCCGCCCGCGGGCCGTTTTGTCAGCGCCAACAACAAGATCGTCCCCGACAGCTATCCCTATTTCCTCAGCCGCGACTGGGATTTGCCGAACCGCGCCGAGCGGATCAACGCCTTGCTCGACCGGAATTCGGTGCAGACCCCAGCGACGAGCGCCGCGATCCAGGCCGACACCTTTTCGT
>DATMKU010000168.1:0-17170 GCA_035570935.1 Allostellaceae bacterium | reverse complement strand
AAAGCCGACCCGTGCGCCGCGCGGCAACAGGATCTCGATCGGGTCCGGGAACTCACCCGTTATCCAGCCGATAAAGGCGGCCTTGGTCGCGGCCGTGGCGCAGGCGCCGGTGGTCCAGCCGCGGCGCAGCTCTCCGGGGTTGCCTCTTTTTGGCACCGCGAATTGTGCCCGAAAAGGTTCAGCCGCGGTCACGGCGGAGGCTCACCGAAAACTTCTCGCCCTGTACTCCCGCAGCACGGGCCCGCCGCGCCTGCGGGCTCTCAGTGCAATTCGGCCAGGCCCATCGCCTCGCCGAAGCGGCGGCTGGCTTCGAAGGTGTCGCCGTATTTGCGGTGGCCGGCGGAAATGTGCGCGCAGGCGAGCAACAGCCGCGCGCGATCGGCGCATTGGTTCTTGCCGTAATCCTGCAACAGGCATTGCGGGATTTCCTGATTGTGCGGGTCGTTGCCAAACCGCGTCGCCATCAACGCCAGCCGCTGCACCAGCGGCGCGCGGTCGGCGCCGCTGTCGAGATAGGCTCTGGTCCAGGCCACCGATTGCGCCGCGTCGAGTGCGGTCATCGCTTCTTCGATCCGGGCGATGATCTGGGCGGTGGTCATCTTTTCGGCATTGCCGGGGGTGCTTACCGGCTCGGTCCGGGTCCAGCCCATATGCTTCTGGTTCCACGCCGCCTGGTTGACCATCGACCCGGCGACATAGAGCAATTTCAAACGCTGCGGATGCGCGAAATTGTCGTAGAACCAGCCGAGCGTGTTGCAATATTCGTAGGTGTGCTGCGGCATTGAGAACGCATTCGGGCCGTCGGTTTCGAGCACCACCTGCGCCGCCGCCAATTGAATCGCATTGACAATCCGCCGCGGCGACGTGCCCGCGAGCAGCAATTTGCTGATCTTTTCGATATAGGCGGGCTCGTGCTGACGGATCAGCGCGTCGACGAGCTCGTCGGCGTCGGTCTCACCGAGCGCGCGGGTGTTGGTCAACAGCGCGCGCTCGCGCTCGGTGGTGCCGCCTTGCGGAACGGCGTGGACCTCGGCCCCTTCGAGAAACATCGTGACGACGTTGCACGCCATCTCGTAGACCGAATGCCAGCGCGGCCCCACCGCGAGGTCGAGGGCGCCGGCATAGATCACATCATGCGCGTTGTCCCAGCCGATCGCGTTGCCGAGTTCGACCACCGAGCGGGTGCGGTAGGCCTTGTGCCCGGTCGTATAGGAGCGGTTGTAGAGCATGCGGTCCTGGACGTCGATCAGCGCGGCGAAGACAAGTTGCGCCAATACCTCCTGACGATGCTCGGTCTCTTCGATCAACCCGAGAAAAACGCGGTAGGCCTCGACCACCTCGCCGCGCTCGACCAAGGTCAGCCAGTGGTTGAGGCGCTCGGCGAGCGGGCCCGCTTCCCGCAGCGGCTCCTGGTCGGGCCAATAGACGACCGGTGCGGGCGGGGCCGTATTCGGCATCTTGTAGCCGCGCGTCGCGTAATGGCCGGGCGCCTTCAGGATCTTCTCAGATGTCGAGCCCGGACGGGATGTACCAGATCGTCTGCGCCAACGGCAGCGCCGCCAGCTTTTGCGGCAGCATTGTCTGAAGGTTGACCGCGGCGCGCGCCGATAAGAGGCAATGGTCGTTATTGACGAAATTCGGGAAGCCGTCGTCGATGCGCTGATGGTATGGCACGTGCGTATAGGGCGCATGGATGCGCACCGCCTCGGCCATGATCTCGGGCAACGGCCTGCCGCGCTGCAGCAATTCGTAATAGACTCGGCTGCCGCCGATTTGATCGCGCGCGAGGAGCCGGTCCTCCAATTTGCAATAAAGGCGCTTTGTTTCTTTGTCTACGGTTGTAGCAGGCATACTGTTATCACTCCTCGGTCGCGGCCCGGATGCGACAGCGATTGTAGGACGACACGGCCTATTGCGCTAACCTCGCGTACAGCGCGTTCAAAATCGTATATGGGCTTGCGGCGCATATGCGCCTAGCGAGCCATTGTCGGATGGCTTCACTGCCGACTTGCACCCGCGCCATTCTCCACCATATACCATCTGAATGGATGGCATACGGATGGAGAGTGAGCTGATGGCCGGCAACCTGCGCGAGCTTCGACCCAAGCCCCCCGACAGCGAGAAGATCACGATCAATCTCGGCTATGTCGATCTTGGGCATATCGACCTCCTGGTACAGGAGAGATTCTATTCCAATCGCACCGACTTCATCCGCACAGCCATTCGCAACCAGCTCGACCGCCATGATGACTCGGTCAAGCAGTCGGTAGCTCGCCATGGACTCGAGCTAGGGCTCAGACGTTACAGCCGCGAAGACTTGGAAGCCGTCCAGTCCGCGGGTGAACAACTTCACATCCAAGTCCTGGGCCTCGCCAGCATCGCCGACGATGTTTCGCCGGAGCTGGCGCTGCGGACGATCGCCTCGATCCACGTCCTTGGCGCTCTGCATGTCAGCCCTGCGCTCAGAGCAGCTTTGAGCGACCGCATCCGCTAGCGCGTCGTGTCGCGTCGCCCTGGGCCGGCTGTGGGTCTCTCCGAAGATTGGCACAGCCCGCCGGCCCTTTGCTCGCCGACTATCCACAAAACAGGAATCACGATCATGAGTTTGAACCTACTCGGGATGGCCGAGGCAACCCGGCTGACCCGCGCCGGGCGGCTTTTAGAGGCGCTGGCGCTCCTCCAAGGACGGTGCCACACGCCACGTTCGCGCGAAACCTCGGAAGGGCTCGATCGCAAGCCAATCAGGACGGCGCACCCGGATTCCCAGGTCGTCGACATGGTGCCGCCGGGTTCGAGGTCGGATCATAGGACGGCACCAAACTCGGATTTACGGCACGCCAGCGGCGCCGTCCTGACCGAAGGTCTCCCTCAGCCGCACATATCTGAGCCGGTGCGCGGCTTCATCGAGCGCTTTAGACCCAGCTCCAGCCCCGACTTGCGTGGAGTGGTCGGTCGTCGCGCGCGGGACGGGCGTAAATCTTTGCCGGACGGCGCGCGCTTCGAAGTACGTACCTTCACGAATCCGGCAGGCAGCCGAATGTACAAGCTCTACATTCCAAGCCGCTACGCGGGAAAACCGCTTCCGCTGGTCGTGATGCTGCATGGTTGCAAGCAGTCGCCGGACGACTTCGCCGCCGGAACACAAATGAACGAAGTAGCAGAAGAGCGGGGCCTGCTCGTCGCTTATCCCGGCCAACCGTCCTCGGCCAATCCCTCGAAATGCTGGAACTGGTTTAGCGCCGGCGACCAACTGCGGGACAGAGGCGAGCCATCTCTGATCGCAGGAATCACCCGACAAATCATGCGGGATTTCGCCGTCAACCCTATTCACGTCTACGTCGCGGGGTTGTCGGCAGGCGGTGCGGCAGCAGCGATAATGGGTTCGGCCTATCCCGATCTCTATGCTGCGATCTGCGTCCATTCCGGGCTTGCCTGCGGGGCTGCGACGGACATGCCTTCGGCCTTCACTGCGATGCGGCAGGGCGGACCGCGTGTTCTGGAAGGTGCAAAGCGTCCTTTGCCGACAATCGTGTTTCATGGCGACCGCGACAACACGGTCAGTCCGGCGAACGGAGACCAGGTCATCGCCCAGTCGAGGGCAGCGGCGGAGTTACACCCGATGGTCAGTCATGGCCGGTCTGCGGGAGGAATCAGCTACACGCGCACCGTCCAAGTGGATGCAAGCGGGCGCCCAATGTTGGAGCACTGGCTGTTGCATGGGGCAGGTCATGCCTGGTCGGGTGGGAGCGCGGCCGGGTCCTACACCAACCCCTGTGGACCCGATGCAAGTCGCGAGATGCTGCGATTCTTTCTCGAAACGTCCGCGGCAGCCTCTTACCATCACAATGGTTAAGCCGCAATTGCGGTACAGGTGATCTCGCGAAAGTACGGAAACGACCTGCGCCGAGCTGATAGGGTTGGGCGGCATCCGTCAGGCCTCAGGACAGGTTAGTCTTACGAGCGAAAAAGGAACGCGGATGCTCAATCCCGACATATTGCACCGCGACTTCGCACCCGAGCCCTATTGGTGGGGGGCGTACCGGCCGGTCGCGGGCGAGCTCGTCGACGTGCCGGGAGAGGCGCGCGTTGCGATCGTCGGCGGCGGCTATGCCGGGCTCGCGGCGGCGTTGGAATTGGCGAAGCACGGCATCGACGGCGTCGTGCTCGAAACAAACGAACTCGGGTTTGGCGCTAGCACCCGCAATGGCGGGGCGGTCAGCGGCGGAGTCAATGTCGGCAAAAGCTTTACCGGCCGCTCGTTCGACATCGACCGCGACCAGGCCGCAGGACTTCTGTCCGACGCGAGCGACGCCTTTGCCCTGATCGACCGGCTGATCGGCGAAGAGCGCATCGATTGCTCTTGGGAGAAGCCCGGTCGCTTTGTTGGCGCCTGGTCTAAACAACACTTTCGCGCCCAAGAAAAAAGGCTCGGCCTGCTCAACGATGCCGCGCAGTCGGGCGCCTACATGGTGGCGCCCGAGCGCCAGCGCGACGAACTCGCCAGCGACTATTACTATGGCGGCATGGTCGTCGAGCGTTCGGGCAAACTGCATCCGGCGCTGTACTACAAAGGGCTGCTCGATGCGTGCCGGCGGCGCGATGTCAGGGTCTGCGCCAAGGCCGCCGCCGTGCGGATCATCCGAGCAGGCAGCAGCTGGCGGGTAGAAACCGCGCGCGGCGCCGTGACGGCGGGCGATGTCGTCATCGCCACCAACGGCTACACCGGCGATCTGACGCCGGCATTGAAGCGCCGCGTCGTGCCGATCGCGAGCCACATCATCGCCACCGAGGAATTGCCGGCCGATCTTGCCCGCTCGCTGATCCCGAAAGGCCGCACCCTGTCGGACACCCGGCGCGTCCTGTGCTATTACCGGATGTCGCCCGACGGCAGGCGGGTGATCTTTGGCGGCCGGGCGCGCTTTACGCAGGTGGGTGCGAGCGTCAGCGCGCCGATCCTGCATCGCCATATGACCGCGCGCTTTCCGCAATTGCGCGGGGTCAGGGTAACCCATGCCTGGACCGGCAACACCGCGTTCACCCTCGACGCGTTGCCGCATATGGGACAACGCGACGGACTGCACTTTTGTCTCGGCTGCAACGGCAGCGGGGTGGCGATGATGACTTATCTCGGCTGGCAGACCGCCCGCAAGATCGCCCGCGCCGCGAACTACGCCTGCCGCTTCGACACACCCGACTTCCCCGGTCACCGGCTCTATTCGGGCAATCCGTGGTTTCTGCCGGCGATCGGCGGCTGGTATCGGCTGCGCGACCGCATCGACCGCCTGCTCGCCTGACCGGCCGATTGCTGTATGCTGCAGCGGTTTCGGCGCGGCGAGGAGTAAAGTGAAATGGATTTCGAGACCTACCGGGAATCGGTCGCCGAGGAGGCGCCGCCTTCCGGGTTGAGCATGGCGGCTGAGGCATTGTGGTGGGAGGCCAAGGGCGATTGGCACCAGGCCCATAAATGCGCACAGCAGCAAGGCGACGCCGAGGGCGCCTGGGTGCATGCCTATCTCCACCGGGTCGAAGGCGATCTGCGCAATGCCGGCGGCTGGTATGGGCGCGCCGGAAGGGAGATGCCGACCGCACCGCTGAAAGAGGAATGGGCGACGATCGCCCGCACGCTCCTCGGCTAGATCCGACGCATTCGCCTGCGTTGATCCTGATCGGGCTCGGGGCCAATCTCAACAGTCCGCGCTGGGCGACGCCTCGCGAAACCCTGCGCGCGGCCCTTGCCGCTCTCGAAGGCGAGGGAGCCGCCATCCTCGCGCGTTCGAGCTGGTATCGCAGCGCGCCGGTTCCGATCTCGGATCAGCCTTGGTTCGTCAATGCGGTGGCGTCGGTCGCGGCGGGGGTCGATGCCCGGCATTTGCTCGAGCTGATGCAGATCGTCGAGCGGCGATTCGGCCGGGTTCGCGGCGCGCGCAACGCGGCGCGCGTGCTCGATCTCGATTTGCTCGACTATCTTGGCGAACGGTACGACTCGCCCGATCTTACCTTGCCGCATCCCCGCCTGCATCAGCGCCGCTTTGTGCTGGAGCCGCTGGCTGAAATCGCCCCGGAATGGGTTCATCCGACGCTGAAATCGACTGCCCGCGAGTTGCTTACGCGGCTGGACGCCGGGCAGAGGGTCGAAAAACTGCCGTGCTGAGCGCTGGCGGAGCGCCCTGGCCGATTGTGCTCGTTCGACCCCGACGCTATAACGCCGCCTCCCACTCGCCGCCGGAGACAGGATGACCGTATTCGAAGCGGCTCGCATCCATATGATCGAAAGCCAGTTGCGGCCCAACAAGGTTATGGACGACCGGGTGCTCGATGTCTTCAGCCGGATCCGGCGCGAGCTGTTTGTGCCCGAGCATTTGCGATCGATCGCCTATGTCGACGCGGACCTGCCGCTCGGCCGCGGACGGTATCTGATGGAGCCGATGGTCGCGGCGCGGCTAATCCAAGCGGCGGCCCCGGAGCGCATCGGCACCGCACTGGTCGTCGGCGCCGGGACCGGGTATGAGGCAGCTGTGCTGAGCATGCTGACCCGCACCGTCGTGGCACTGGAAGAGGACGCGGAACTCGCCCGACTGGCCCGCGCCGCTCTTGTCGAGGAGAACATCGCCGCGGTCAGTGTGGTCGAAGAACCTCTCCCTCAGGGTCATAAGGCGCGGGCACCCTATGACGTAGTGCTGTTCGGCGGCGCCGTCGCGGAAGTGCCGAGCGAGATCACCGCGCAGCTCGCGGAGAACGGCCGGCTCGTCGCGGTTGTCAAAACCGATGCGGGCAGCGTCGGCCGCGCCACCCTTGTGACCCGCACCGGCGGTGTTGTCGCGCGGCGAATTACCTTCGATGCGTCGATCCCGGTGCTGCCGGGTTTCGCTCCCAGGCCGGCTTTTGTATTATAGATTGTGGATCGGTCGGTAACCCAAGAGTTGTCTATGTCCGGAGCTGCGGAGTTCACCAAGCACGGCGGCCCGACGACCAAAACCCGCGGGCCTGGTTCTCGGCGGCGCTGGCGGGGGATCGTCCCGGCCTTTGCCGGCCTTGCCGGATTTGCCGGCCTGCTCGCTGCCGGCGCACCCCAGGCGGTCGGGCAGACGATGACACAGGCGCTCGCCGAGGCGTACAACACCAACCCGCAGCTCTTGGCGCAGCGCGCCCTGCTGCGGGCGACCGACGAGCAGGTTCCGCAGGCGCTTTCAGGCTGGCGCCCGACCGTCAATTTCACCGGCCAGGTCGGCGGCGCTCGCGGCAGTTTTGCGCAAGCTCCGGCATCGACTTCCTATCTGACCTTTTATCAAAACAACGTCAATCTGCAGGTCACTCAGCCGCTCTACACCGGCGGCCGCACGCTGGCCCAGACGCGTCAGGCGGTAAACACCGTCCAGTCGACGCGCGCCCAAACCTTGTCGATCGAAACTACGGTATTCCAGGCGGTGGCCCAGGCTTATCTCGACGTGGTCGAAAACCAGGCGCTGGTCGAGGTCGACCGCAACAACGTCCAAGTGCTGCAGAAGCAGCTCGAAGCGACGCAGGACCGCTTCCGGGTCGGCGAGGTGACCCGCACCGATGTCGCGCAGGCCGAGGCGTCGCTGGCGCAGGCCGTCGGCACCCTGACCGCCGCCGAAGGGACGCTCGCCCAGGCTCGGGCTGAATATGTCCGCGTCGTCGGGCATCCCCCCGGGATCCTGATATTGCCGCGCGAGCGCCCGACGCTCCCGGCGACGCGCGAAGAGGCGCTGACCCTTGCCGCTGACAACAATTTCAATGTTATTTCAGCGAACTTCGCCGAGCTCGCGGCGCGCGACAATATCGATGTCGTGCGGGGCCAATTGCTGCCGCAGATTTCCCTCGTCGGGACGCTGAGCCGGTTGGTTTCGCCGTCGATCACGCTTAGCAGCGCGGTCGAAAGTTCGGCCGCGATCATGGCGCAGATGACCATGCCGCTCTATGAGGGCGGCGCGATCTATTCGCAGACGCGACAGGCCGAGCAAACCGTCGGTCAACGCCGCAGCCAGGTCGACGACGCGCGCCGCGCCGCGGTCCAGACGACAGAGGACGCCTGGGAAACCTTGAAGGCGGCGCGGGCCAGCATCTCCTCGTTCGCGGCGGCGGTGCGCGCAGCGCAGATCGCGCTCGAAGGATTACAGCAGGAAGCGCTTGTCGGCACCGCCACCACGCTCGATGTGCTAGTCCAGAACCAGACTCTGCTGACAACCCAGCAACAGCTGATCACCGCCGAACACGATGCCGCGCTGGCCGAATATAATCTCGCCGCTGGCACGGGGCGCCTGATCGCCGCGGACCTTCATCTGCCGGTGCAAATTTATGACATGGAGCGGCACTACAATCAGGTAAGGGACAAGTGGGCCGGCTTCGGCGGCGGCTTGAAGGAGTGATCGGCGGATTACCCTGAGTCGAAGATCACCCTGGATCCTGGAAAATTGGACCGCTGTTGCTTAGCTCAGGGAGATTCTTAGTCTTTGCCGGCTACCCCATGAGCGAAGATAAGCCCCAAGCGAACCCGCCAACTTCGAAATCCCCGCCGCCGGAATCTTCGATGGAGGAAATCATCGCGTCGATCGGCCGGATCATCGCCGAGGACAATCGCACATCGCACCCGCCGCGGAGCGGTGCGGTGGGAAAGAGCGGTATTCTCGAACTGACCGAAGCCATCGAGGCTGACGGTTCGGTGCGAAAATTGCCGGGGGCGCTGCCCTCCGGCGCTGATCCGGCAAATACGCCGGCGCCGGGCGGTGCGAGGATCGAACCGGCGCCGCCGGGCAACGATCCGGACCAAGCGGCGAAATCGGGTCCGGCTCGCGAAAATATCTTGTCGGATGCGGCGTCCGAGGCGGCAATCGCGGCCTTTGGTCGGCTCGAGACGATCCCGAGGAAACAACACGCCGTGCCCGAACTGCCGCTCGGCGCCGGCGGCCGCACGCTCGAAGAGATGGTCCGCGATGCCTTGCACCCGCTGCTGCGGGCGTGGCTCGATGACCACCTTCCCGACATCGTCGAGCGCCTTGTCCGCGAGGAGATCCAGCGCGTCGTCCGCGAGGCCGGGCTGCGCTAAACGCCCGCCGCGGGTTCTCCGGCGCAGCTGTGCCACATTTAGCGCGCGCCGTTCGCGCCGTGGGTGTTTAATGCCCGTTCGCTTAGCCAAAGACGGTTTCGGGATGCTGGAAAAGACCTTTGAACCATCCGCGGTGGAGGCACGCTGGTACCCGCAATGGGAAGCCTCGGGCGCCTTCGCCGCCGACCCCGACAGCGCCAAGCCGCCCTATGCGATCATGATGCCGCCCCCCAACGTGACGGGGAGCCTGCATATGGGCCACGCGCTCAACTTCACACTGCAGGACATCCTCGTTCGCTTCGAGCGCATGCGTGGGCGAGACGCGCTGTGGCAGCCCGGCACCGACCACGCCGGCATCGCCACCGAGATCGTCGTGACCAGCCGGCTTGCCGAGCAACAGATCAATAAGCGCGCGCTCGGCCGGGACAAATTTGTCGAGCGCGTCTGGGAGTGGAAAGCCGAGTCGGGTGGCACCATCGTCAACCAGCTGCGCCGGCTCGGCTGCTCGCCGGATTGGGCGCGCGAGCGGTTTACGATGGATCCCGGTCTTGCCGGCGCGGTACGCAGAGTGTTCGTCCGGCTCTACCGCGAGGGGCTGGTTTACCGCGACAAGCGGCTCGTCAACTGGGACCCGGAGATGCACACGGTGATCTCCGATCTCGAGGTCGACAACCGCGAGACCAAGGGCTTCTTGTGGCACATCCGCTATCCTGTGGCGCAGTTTCCCGGCCGCTTCATCATCGTCGCGACGACGAGGCCGGAGACGATGCTCGGCGACACCGGCGTCGCCGTTCATCCGGATGACGCGCGCTATGCCAATCTTGTCGGCAAGTCGGTGCGGCTGCCGCTGGCCGGCAGGCTGATCCCGATCGTCGCCGACGAATATGCCGACCCGGAGATCGGCAGCGGTGCGGTCAAGATCACCCCGGCGCACGATTTCAACGATTTCGAGGTCGGCCGCCGGCATGGGCTGGCGCTGATCAACATCTTCGACGCCGATGCCCGGATGAACGACGCCGTGCCGGCGCCCTATCGCGGGCTCGACCGCTTTGCCGCGCGCGACAAGGTGGTCGCGGACCTCGACGCCGCCGGGCTGCTCGAACAGGTCGCGGACCATACCTTGATGATCCCGCATCACGACCGCTCCGGCGTGGTCATCGAGCCGTGGTTGACCGACCAGTGGTTTTGCGACGCGCGGGTGCTGGCGACGCCGGCGATCGCCGCGGTCGAAGACGGGCATACCTCCTTTGTGCCGCGGCAATGGGAGAACACATTCTTCGAGTGGCTGCGCAACATCCAGCCTTGGTGCATTTCGCGCCAGTTGTGGTGGGGGCACCGGATCCCGGCGTGGTACGGGCCGGGCGGCGCCGTCTTTGTCGCCGAGAGCGAGGCCGAGGCGGTTGCCGAGGCCGAGGCCAAGTATGGCCACCCGGTCGAATTGCGCCGCGACGAGGACGTGCTCGATACTTGGTTTTCGTCGGCATTGTGGCCGTTTTCGACGCTCGGCTGGCCTGAGGAGACGTGCGAACTCGCCCGTTATTACCCCGGCGACGTGCTGGTGACCGGTTTCGACATCATCTTTTTCTGGGTCGCCCGGATGATGATGATGGGGCTGCACTTCATGGGGGACGTGCCGTTCCGCACGGTCTACATCCATGCGCTAGTGCGCGATGAGCGCGGCCAGAAGATGTCGAAGTCGCGCGGCAACATCATCGATCCGTTGGAGCTGATCGATCGCTACGGCTGCGACGCGCTGCGCTTTACGCTGGCGGCACTAGCCGCGCCCGGCCGCGACATCAAGCTCGCCGAGAGCCGGGTCGAGGGCTATCGCAACTTTGCGACCAAGCTGTGGAACGCGGCGCGCTATGCGCAGTTGAACGGCTGCGCTCCGGTCGACGGCTTTTCGCCGGCGGCGGCGCGGCTGACCGTCAACCGCTGGATCATGACTGCGGCGGCCGATTGCGCGGGCGAGGTAACGGGCGCGCTCGACGCCTATCGGTTCGACGAGGCCGCCGGGCGGCTCTACCAGTTCGTCTGGGGCACGTTCTGCGACTGGTATATCGAGTTCACCAAGCCGATCCTGCAAGGCGACGACGATCAGGCGCGCCGCGAGACGCGGGGCATCACGGCTTGGATACTCGGCCGGGTGCTGCATTTGCTGCACCCGATCATGCCTTTCGTCACTGAAGAACTGTGGTGCAATTTGGCCGGTGAGAAGGCCGGCATGCTGATCTCGGCGCCATGGCCGGGACTCACGTCCGACGCCGATCGCGAGGCAGCGGGCGAAATGGAGTGGGTTGTCGCGGCGATATCGGCAATCCGCGGAGTGCGCGCCGAGATGAATGTGCCGGCGGCGGCGCGTGTGCCGCTCCTGATCCGAGACGCCGAACCCGCGGCGGCCGAAATGCTGGCCCGCCATGGCGAGCACTTCGCCCGTCTTGCACGGATCGACCGGATAGAGCCGGCGAATTCGGCACCCTCGGGTGCGATCCAGATCGTGATCGAGGGGGCCACGCTGATCTTGCCGCTCGGCGAGATCGTCGATCTCGCGCGCGAAAAGGCGCGGCTTGCCAAGGAGATAGGCCGTCTCGACAGCGAAATTTCCAAGATCGCGGCGAAGCTCGGCAATTCGCAATTTTTGGCCAAGGCGAAACCCGAGGTGGTCGAGGACCAGCGCTTGCGCGAGGCCGATGCGAGCCGCGACCGCGACCGCCTCAAAGCAGCCTATGACCGGCTCGTGCCGGTCTAACTTTCCAATGCCTGGGGAAGTTAGAGCGCGGATCGTAAGTCCAGAGGATTTCCTCTCCGCCGGGCTGGTCGAAGCCGGTCGGCTCGACGAGATTCGGCGGGTCGCGGAACGTTATTCGGTCGCCGTGACCGAGGACATGGCGGCGCTGATCGATCCGGGCGAGCCCACCGATCCGATCGCGGCGCAGTTCGTGCCGAGTGGGGCCGAACTGATGACCAGCGCCGAGGAATTCGCCGACCCGATCGGCGACGAACGCTGGTCGCCGGTGCCGGGCATCGTCCATCGCTATCCCGACCGGGTGCTGCTGAAGCCGACCCTGGTCTGCCCGGTCTATTGCCGCTTCTGCTTCCGCCGCGAGGTCGTCGGCAAGACGCCGGCGATGCTGGAGCCGGCGGCGCTCGAACGCGCCTATGATTATATCCGCGAGCGGCCGGAGATTTGGGAGGTCATCGTCACCGGCGGCGACCCGTTTGTGCTGGCCCCGCGCCGACTCGCCGCGATCGTGCAAACCCTCGACGCGATCCCGCATCTCAGCGTGATCCGTTTTCATACCCGCGTCCCGATCGTCGACCCCCGCCGCGTGGGACCGGCGCTGGCCGCGGCGCTGCAAGCGGAAAAAGCGGTGTGGGTCGCGGTCCACGCCAACCATCCGCGCGAGCTGACGCCGGCGGCGAAAGCGGCCGTAACCCGGCTCGTGCGGGCCGGCGTCCCGGTCGTGTCGCAGACCGTGCTGCTGCGCGGGGTCAACGACGACGAGGCGACATTGGAGGCGCTGTTCCGCGGGCTCGTGGCGATGCGTGTCAAACCCTATTACCTGCACCATGCCGACCTCGCCCGCGGCACGGCGCATTTCCGCACCGGGATCGCGGCGGGGCAGCGCCTCGTGCAGGGGTTGCGTGGCCGGGTTTCCGGGTTGTGCCAGCCGACCTATGTGCTCGACATCCCGGGCGGTTACGGCAAGGTGCCGATCGGACGCTGCGCGATCCATGCGGATGACGGCTACGGCGGATGGGCGGTCGAAGACGGCAACGGCGACCGGCACGCCTATCCGCCGGACCCCGACAAGGCGAAGATGCGGGAGTAATGCCGGCTCGATGGTGCGGCGCGCCGGCGCTCGCCGCCGCGGATCGTGGACGCCGGCGGGTGATGCGCCAAGGCGCTCAGATCGCGAGTTCGCACCAGATCGGGGTGTGGTCGGAGGCGCGGTCCTTAGCGCGCGGCTTCTTGTCGATCTCGCACGCCGCGACCCGGTCGGCGGCATGGGGCGAGAGCAGCAAATGGTCGATGCGCAGCCCTTCGTCGCGATTCCAGCGCCCGGCCTGATAATCCCAAAAAGTATACCGATGCGGCTCGCGGTGAAACACGCGGTAGGCGTCGGTCAGACCGAGATACATCAGCGCGCGAAACCGCGAACGCGACTCCAAACGGCACAGCGCGTCGTCGCGAAACGCCACCGGGTCGTACACATCCTCGTCGGCTGGGCAGATGTTGTAGTCGCCGGCGAGCACGAACGGAATTTCCCGGCGCAAGAGGTCTTGAGCTCGGCTGACCAGCTGCTCCATCCAGGCGAGCTTGTAGGTGAATTTGTCGGTACCGACCGGGTTGCCGTTTGGTAAATAGATCGAGGCGACCCGAACCTCGCCAAAGGACGCTTCGAGGTAGCGCGGCTGCTCGTCATCCGGCATTCCGGGGAGGCCGGCAACGAGTTCCTCGGCCGGGCGCTTTGACAACAGCGCCACCCCGTTATAGGCGCGCTGGCCGATGGTTTCGACGCGATATCCCAGCCCCTCTATTTCGAACCGGGGGAAATCCGTCGCCGGGCATTTGGTTTCCTGCAAGCACAGCACGTCCGGCTGCGCGTCTTGCAGAAAGGCAATCAGCAGCGGCAGCCGCACCTTGACCGAATTGACGTTCCAGCTGGCGATCTTCAGGGCCATCAGGCGCCGCGCGGGATCAGGCGATCGAAAACGAATTGCCGCAGCCGCAGGACGAAGCGGCGTTCGGGTTGCGGATTTGGAACGCGGCCCCCATTAGGTCCTCGACAAAATCAATTTCGGCGCCCTTCAAAAGGTCGAGCGAAACCTCGTCAACGACAACGCCCACGCCGTCGCGCTCAAAGACGACATCGTCCTCGTTCTTCTGATCGTCAAAACTGAACCCGTACTGGAATCCGGAGCAGCCGCCGCCCGAAACCGCGATCCGCAGCAATGCCTCTTCCGCCTGCTCCTGGGTCCGCAGCGCGGCAATATGGCGCGCCGCGTTCTCGGTCAATACGATCCGCCGCTCCGCGACCTCGCCGATGCTTTCGGCCATGTCCTTGCCGCTCCTGTCTCCGCTGCCGCCATTCGGCAGGCAATCCCCTATTTAAGCATCGCTCGGGGCTGGGTCAAACCGCGGGCGAGGGGCGCAGATTTTCCAGCAACAATCGGCTAAGCTGATTGCCCGAGCGGGAGTTGAACAATGCTGCGGACCTTGACCGGCGATGCTGCGGCGAAGCCGAGTGCTGAGCCCGACGACAAGCTCGCCTGCCTCAGCGCGCTCGAGCGCAAGATACTGTGGCTGTCGACGTGGATGATCCACAACGCCAACCATCTGCGGCCGAACCGCGACGGCCTCAAAGTCGGCGGCCATCAGGCGTCGAGCGCCTCAGTCGCGACCTTGATGACCGCACTCTATCTCGACGTGCTGCGGCCGCAGGACCGGGTCGCGGTCAAACCGCACGCCTCGCCGGTCTTTCACGCGATCCAATACCTGCTTGGCCATCAGACGCAGGAAAAGCTCGAACGGTTTCGCGCCTTTGGCGGCGCCCAATCCTACCCGTCGCGGACCAAGGACGGCGACATCGTCGACTTCTCGACCGGGTCGGTCGGGCTCGGCGTCGGCATGACGTTGTTCAGCTCGATCGCGCAGGACTATTTGCGTTTGAAGGAGCTGATCCTGACCGACGAACCGCCCGGCCGCATGATCGCGCTTGCCGGCGACGCCGAACTCGACGAGGGCAACATCTTCGAGGCGTTGCTCGAAGGCTGGAAACACGATGTCCGCAATCTCTGGTGGGTCATCGACTACAACCGCCAGAGCCTCGATGCCGTTGTCTCCGATCGGCTGTTCGGCCGCATCGACGCGATGTTCGAAATGATGGGCTGGCGCGTCGTCAGCCTCAAATACGGGCGGCTGTTGGAGGCAGCCTTTGCCCGGACCGACGGCCATCATCTGCGCGAATGGATCGACGCCTGCCCAAACTCGCTCTATTCGGCGCTGGTCTACAAGGGCGGGGAGGGCTGGCGCGAGCATCTGCACCGCGACCTCAACCGCTATCCTGGGATCCGCGCGATCCTCGACGACCACGACGACGGCGAATTGCAGCGGCTGATGACCAATCTCGGCGGCCATGACATGGCCACCGTGCTCGACGCCTTTCACGCCATCGCCGACGACCGGCCGACCTGTTTTATCGCCTATACGATCAAGGGCTTCGGCCTGCCCTTTGCTGGGCATAAGGACAACCATGCCGGGCTGATGAACCTCGACCAGATGGCCGCGTTCCGCCGCAGCATGCAGGTGGCGGAGGGCGACGAATGGGACCGCTTCGCCGGCCTCTACGTGCCGCCCGCGCGGCTGGCGGCTTTTCTCGAAGAGGTGCCGTTGGCCGGGCCGGCCGCGCGCCGCCATACGGCCGCGCTGGTTCCGGTGCCGGCGAGGCTGCCGGTGCCGCGCGGCGAGCGCCAGTCGACACAGGAGGCTTTTGGCCGCCTGCTCGGCGACATTGCCGCCGGCGACAGCGAATTGGCGCGGCATATCGTGACGACCTCGCCCGATGTCACGGTCTCGACCAACCTCGGGCCCTGGGTCAATCGCCGCGGCATCTTCGACCGCGCCCTGCGCGCCGACACGTTTCGCGAGGAAAAGGTCGTCTCGGCGCAGCGCTGGGCCATGTCGCCGCAAGGGCAGCACATCGAGCTCGGAATCGCCGAAAGCAATCTGTTTCTGCAGCTCGCCGCACTTGGTCTGGCGGGGCCGCTGTTCGGTGCCCGCTTGCTGCCGGTGGGCACACTGTACGACCCGTTTATCAAGCGCGGGCTCGATGCCCTGAATTACGCCTGCTATCAGGACGCGCGGTTCATCGTGGTGGCGACGCCGGCGGGGATCACCTTGGCGCCTGAAGGCGGCGCCCATCAATCTGTCGGCGAGCCATTGATCGGCATGGCGCAGCCGGGGCTCGCGAGTTTCGAGCCGGCCTATGCCGACGAACTGGCGGTGCTGTTGCGCTGGGCGTTTGCCGAAATCCAGCGCGAGGATGGCGACTCGGTTTATTTCCGGCTCTCGACGCGGCCGATCGAACAGCCGCGCCGCCCGCTCGATGCGGCCCTCGCCGACGCGATCATCGCCGGCGCCTATTGGCTGCGCGAACCCGGGTCCGATGCGGATCTGGCGGTCGTTTATTCCGGCGCTGTCGCCCCCGAGGCGCTTGCCGCCCATGCCGAACTGACCGAGGACGTGCCGCAGGCGGGTCTGCTCGCGGTCACCTCGCCGGACCGGCTGCACCGCGACTGGCGCGCCGCCTTGACCGAGGGCAGCACATCAACGGCCGAGCAGCTGTTGTCGCGGTTGCGGCCGGGCGCTGGCCTTGTCACCGTCGGGGACTTCCACCCGGCGACATTGTCCTGGCTCGGCGCCGTCCGGCACAATCCGGTCGTCCCGCTCGGGGTCGAGCGGTTTGGCCAATCGGGCGACATTCCCGACCTCTACCGCGCCTACGGCATCGACAAAGACGCTATCCTCGACGCCGCCGCGCGCGCCTGCTTGCTGGCGCTGCGCTGAAGCTGGTACGGCTGCCATCTTCCGCATCGAGTACGAGGACGGCAGCAAATCGTTCTCGCCGTTGACCCTTGGGGTTGGGCGCCCTTTCGATTTCGACTTCATTGTGGTCGACCAGGCGACGTGCATAGCGGAACGAGTAGCTTTAATCGTCCCTTTTCCGCCATACACGGCGAGGTGCCAGCCTCGTCGGCATCGGGCCAGACGACGACGTTGCGGCCGTCCAGCGGTTTCCAGTTCGCCTTCGCCGCGGCAAGCGATCCGTTCGGGCTGGTGAGGCAGACGTGATCGGGGGGCAGTTGCGCCGCCGCGTCGGCGCTCTTTTCCCCTTCGACGACGGATGACATCAGCCCCAGCTCACGGATTCGTGGCTGGTATGCTAGTGCACTGGATCAAATAGAAGGTACAGGGAGTCGGTTGAGCTTGGCGAGAATGGCGTCGGCGAGTTTGGTCCAGACGAAGGGTTTGGGGTCGTCATTGTGGGCTTTGCGATAGCGGTTGATGGCGGTCTGGAGATCGGCGATGGAGCGGAAGACGCC
>DATMKU010000167.1:0-33564 GCA_035570935.1 Allostellaceae bacterium | reverse complement strand
CCGCCCGGCATCTCGCGCTTGGCGCGCTCGACATCGACATGGATCCACTGATGGTCGCCGGTTGCCTCGGCGAATTTGTCGATGATCGCCTGGTCGATGGTAAACCAGTCGCTGACCCCGATCTCCTTGCCGATAAATTGGTCGATATCGGTCGGCCGCTCGACCTCGATCATCCTTTTCCTCTCTTTGGCATTGGCGCTGCGCCCACCCCGGTGTTTCCTCTCGTGAAGAGAGATTAGGAGCCCCGTCCCGCGGCCGCAACGGATGCGCTACAGCAGATGCGCTACACCAAGATCGCGCTCTTGACGTTTGGCGCCGGCCTGATCCTCGGGCTGGTCGTCGTCGTCGTCGAGATCGACCCGCTCGACCGCGCCGCGAGTGGGCTGATGGCGCTGGGGCTGGCCGGGATTCCGCTCGGCATGATCGCCGACTGGCGGCTGGCGACCAAGGCGGCGCCAAAGCCGGTGAAAAAGCGCGCGAAGACCCCGACCCGGCGTGCTGCCGCGTCGCAGCCGCGGCGGACGCCGAAGCCAAGCAAACCGGCCCCGCCGAAGCGATAGGATGACGCGAGGGGCGCCACCGTACTAGGATCGGCGGCGGAGCAGGCGGCGGGCGCGCCGCGAACCTGATGCGGAGGAAGACCTATGGCGAAGAACAAGATCGCGATCGTCGGCGCGGGTGCCGTCGGCGGCTATGCCGGGGCGCATATGGTGCAGGCCGGCGAGGACGTAACCTACATCGACCCGTGGCCGGAAAACGTCGAAGCGATCCGCAAGGACGGTCTGAGGATCACCCATATCCGCGACGTCGAGCCGTTCACGGTCAAGCCGCGCGCGCTGCATCTGACCGAAGCGCAGCAGCTCGCCAAAGAGGCGCCGATCGACATTGCCTTTGTCTGCATGAAATCCTACGACACCGCCTGGGCCACTACTCTGATCAAGCAATACCTGGCGCCGACCGGCTTTATCGTCTCGTTGCAGAACTGCATGAACGAGGAAACCATCGCCGGCATCGTCGGCTGGGGCAAGACCCTGGGTTCGATCGCCAGCTCGATCACCGTCGAGCTGCACGCGCCGGGCGAGGTACGACGCGCCGCCGGTAAATCGGGCTCGCGCCACACCGTCTTTCGCGTCGGCGAGGTCCATGGCCGCATTACCGACCGGGCGAAGGAGGTGTGCCGCCTCGTCGGCTATTCCGACAGCGCGATGGTGACCGAGAATTTGTGGGGCGAACGCTGGTCTAAGCTCGTGACCAACGTCATGGGCAACGGGCTGTCGGCCTGCACCGGGATGATCACCCGCGACATGATCAAGAACGACGCGATCCGGCACTTCTCGACCCGGCTCGGCAGCGAGGCGATCCGCGTCGGCCAGGCGCTCGGCTACACCTTCGACGAAGTCAGCCACATGGACCCGGAGACGATCGCCCGCGCCGGCGAGGGCGACGCCGCCGCGACCCGCGAGATCGACGAGCACCGTCTCGCCGAGGCCAGCCGCGCCGGCGGGGGCGAGCATCGCCCGTCGACCGGCCAGGACATGTTCAAGGGGCGGCGCACCGAGATCCAATTCCTGAACGGCTTTGTCGTCAAAAAGGGCGACGAGGTCGGAATTCCGGCGCCGACAAACAAGATCCTGACCGACATCGTAACTCGCGTCGAGCGCGGCGAGCTGAAACCCGACCCCAAGCACATCACCGATCTGCGGCTGAACTGAGGACGATCCACGGATCGTCGTCATGACCGGGCCGAGCTGGTCATCCACGCTACTTCGCTGAATTGAGGACGTGGATGGCCGGAACAGGTTCGGCCATGACGGAGCCGTTGAAAACGCTAACCGGGAGGCAGCTTATGCTCGCTGTCGTCAACACCCCCAACGGTGCCGCGCCGGCCGAGGTCCGCGAGGTGCCGGAACCGACGCTGGCGCCAAACGAGGCGCTGGTCGAGGTGCATACCTTTTCGTTGAACCGCGGCGAATTGCGGCTGATGCAGACGCGGCCCGAAGGGTGGCGGCCGGGGCAGGACATCGGCGGGGTCGTGCTGCGGGCCGCGGCCGAGGGCACCGGCCCGCCGGCCGGCACCCGCGTTGTCGCCCTGACCGACAATGCCGGCTGGGCGCAGCGCGCCGCGGTGCCGGTTCACCGCCTGGCGGCGCTCCCCGACAATGTCAGCTTCGAGCAGGCGGCGGCGTTGCCGGTCGCCGGGCTGACGGCGCTTCGCACCTTGCGCCACGGCGCGCCGTTGCTGGGAAAGCAGGTGCTGGTGACCGGTGCCGCGGGCGGCGTCGGCCATATGGCGGTGCAGATCGCCGCGCGATCGGGGGCCCGTGTCACCGCGATCGTCGGCTCGGCCGAGCGCGGTCGACACCTTCGCGGCGCCGAGACGGTCGTCGATGGCATCGACAAGGCAGAGGCGCGGTTCGGGCTGATCCTCGAAGCCGTGGGCGGGGCATCGCTCGCCGCGGCGATTGCGCGGATCGAGCCAAAAGGGACGATCGTCATTTTCGGGAATTCGTCGGGCGAGCCGACCCCCGTCAACTTCCGCGACTTCGCCGAGCATCCCAACGCCCGCATCCAAAGCTTTTCGTACTTTACGTCCGAGGCGGAAGAGCGGTTCGCGCCGGACTTGGCTCTGCTGGCGTCGCTGATCGCCGACGGCTCGCTCGACCCGGCGCTGGTCGTGAGCGGCTGGTGCGATCTGGCGAAGATCGGTCCCGAATTGCGCGACCGCCATATCGCCGGCAAGGCGGTATTTCGGGTCGAGCGCGGCTGACGCCCAACGACAACCGGAGGTGGCGAATGGCGGCTGATCGCATCCATTTGAGCGTCGCGGAGGCTCGCGAGCATTCCGAACGCGCGTTGCGCGGCATCGGCTACGACGCCGAGGAGGCCCGCATCCTCGCAGACCACACGATCGACGCGGCGTTGTGCGGTTACGAATATTCGGGTTTGGCGAAGATCCTGAACATCCCCGAACACCGCCGTTTCAAGCGGACGCGCCGGCCGCTGAGCGTGGTGCGCGAAACCGAGGTTTCGGTGCTGTACGACGGCGGCAACAATGTCGGCATGCTTGCGATGTACCATGCCGCGCGCGCCGCAATCGCCAAGGCCGAAGCGCGCGGCTTTGCGGTCGTCGGCGTAACCAACAGCTGGATGAGCGGGCGCAGCGCCTATTATTGCGAGATGATCGCCACCGCCGATCTCGTCGGCATCCATACCGCGAGTTCGTCGCGCAGCGTGGCGCCGTTCGGCGGCGCCCGCGCCGTGCTGGGCACCAATCCGATCGCCTTTGGCATGCCGTCCTCGCGGGGGCCTGTGGTTCTCGACATGGGCACCTCGGCGTTCATGGGGACGGAGCTGGCTTTGCGCGAGCGGCTGGGGCAGTTGCTGCCCGAAGGCGTGGCGATCGATCCGGACGGCCAACCGACCCGCGACCCGACCGCGGCTCGACTCGGCGCTCTACTGCCGTTTGGTGGCTACAAAGGCTACGGACTCGGATTTATCGTCCAGGCACTGGGGGTGCTCGCCGGTTCGGGCATGGACCCCGACGGCGACGACGGCTACCTATTTGTCGTGTTCAAGCCCGATCTGTTGGTGCCGCTCGACGAGTTCAAGCGCGAGGTCACAGCGCTGATCGACCGCGTCAAGAGCGTCCGGCGCGCTCCCGGTGTCGAGGAGATCCGTATTCCCGGCGAACGCGGATTCAAGAGCCGCAATCGCCTGCTGCGCGAGGGCATCGATGTCGACCGCCCAATTTATGACGCGCTGGCGGCGCTGCACGGCTGATTACCGGGCCGGGTTTTGCGCCGCGAGCATACTTTCGTTCAAGGCTGTTGGCGGCGGTATACCCCGGCGCCGCCGGCGATCACCGCCAGTCCGGATCGCGGCGATACGCGCGTCGGCAGATTGACGCCCAACCTTGCCGCGCCGGCGCAGCGGCGAAGCGTCCCCAATCCGCCGGTGATCGTAACGCCGCCCCAGCCGCTCGTCAGGGCATAAATTCGCCCGCGCCGATCCTAAAATCACCGTGCTCACAGTCTCAATTTTGCCACGTCTGCTCGCGAGCGGCGATTTGACCGCGCGTTGCGGCTTGATCGTCCTCGCTGCGGTTGACATCGAGACGATCTTCGACGACGACAAGTGGGGCGGCGTCGCCAGACAATTGAAGGCCGCTTGATTGGCGCGCCGGCGCCGAGGGGTGAGGGGAAGAGGGGGAAAGTTGGCGCTCCGCAGCGGCCGTCCGCCGGCCATACGTGACGAGCCGATCGCGATCGTCGGAGCCTCCTGCCGTTTTCCCGGGGCGGACGGCCTCGAAAAATTTTGGCAGCTGCTCGTCGCCGGCGCCGATGCTATTGGCACGGTCGATCCGGGACGATGGGCCACCCGGTTTTTCTATCACCCGGATCGCGGCGAGGCCGGCAAGAGTTACACCTGGGCCGCCGGTTTGATTGACGGCGTCGACCGGTTCGAGCCGTCCTTTTTCGGCATTTCGCCGCGCGAAGCGATGCAGATGGACCCGCAACAGCGAATTCTGCTGGAGCTGGTCTGGCATGCCTTTGAGGATGCCGGCGTCCCGCCGAGCCGCTACGGCGGAAGCGACGCGGGTGTCTATATCGGCGCGTCGGCGACCGATTATTCCGATCTGCGGCTCGGCGACCCGGCCGGCGCCGATTCGTATTTCATGACCGGAAATGCACTGAGCATCCTCGCCAACCGCATCTCCTACGTCTTCGATTTGCGTGGCCCAAGCCTTGCCGTCGACACCGCCTGCTCGTCATCGCTGGTCGCCCTGCACCATGCCTGTGAAGCGATCAGGGCAGGGCGGATTTCCAGCGCTATTGTCGGCGGCATCAATCTGTTGCTGACCCCCTACCCGTTTCTCGGCTTCTGCCGCGCATCGATGCTGTCGCGCCGTGGGCGATGCTTTGCATTCGACGAGCGCGCCGACGGCTATGTGCGCTCCGAAGGCGCCGGCGTGGTCATTGTCAGGCCGCTCGCCGATGCGGTCGCGGCCGGCGATTCGATCCGCGCGGTGATTCTGGCCACCGGCTCTAATTCGGACGGCCGGACGATTGGCCTGTCGTTGCCGAGCGAGGCCGCGCAGACCGCGCTGCTGCAATCCGTCTATCACCATGCCGGCATCGCGATCGACGATCTCGCCTTGCTCGAGATGCACGGTACCGGAACCCCGGCGGGAGATCCGGTGGAAGCCGCCGCCGTCGGGCGCGCGCTCGGAACAAGCCGGCGCGAGCCGTTGCCGATCGGCTCTGTTAAAACCAATGTCGGCCATCTCGAACCGGCGTCTGGGATGGCGGGCCTCCTGAAGGCGGCGCTGGCGCTCGACCGCGGCGTCGTGCCGCCGACCCTGCATTGTGAAACCCCGAATCCGGGGATCGACTTCGCGGCATTGAAACTGCGGCTGGTGCGCGAGGCCGAGCCGATCGCCATCGCGAGAGAGCGCCGCGTTGCCGGGGTGAATTCGTTCGGGTTTGGCGGAACCAATGCGCATACCGTTCTTGCTGCGCCGCCGCCCGCCCGGGTTGCGGCGTCGGCTGCGGCCCTGACTTCGCCGCTGGTGATTTCTGCCGCCACCGAGACCTCGCTGCGCGAATTGGTTGTCGGTTGGCGACAGCTCCTGAAAGAAACGCCGACCGAGCGGCTGCCGGGATTGATGCGCGCCGCCGCCCACGGGCGCGATCACCATCGCCACCGCCTCGCAGCCCTAGGCCGGGACGGGTCGGCTGTTTCCGCATCGCTCGAGCGCTTTCTCGAAAATCAGGGGACGCCGGGATTGGTGACCGGAACGTCCGTCTCGGGGGGCAAGCTCGCCTATGTGTTTTCCGGCAATGGGGCGCAGTTTGCCGGGATGGGTCGGCCGGCATTGCGGGCCAATGCGGCGTTTCGCGCCGCTGTCGAAGGCGTCGACGAAGTTTTCCGTGACGCTCTGGGCTGGTCGGTCGTCGAACGCATCGATCGCGGCGTCGACACCGCATCGTTGGAACGGGCCGACATCGCCCAACCGCTGCTGTTCGCGATCCAGGTCGGCATTGTCGGCGCCTTGGGCGCGCTCGGGATCGGCGCTCAGGGTCACATGGGCCACAGCGTCGGAGAGATCGCCGCCGCCTGGGCAGCCGGCGCGTTGCCGCTCGCCGACGCCGTTCGTGTCGTGATCACGCGCAGCCGTTGCCAGCAGCGTACCCAGGGCACCGGCCGCATGGCGGCGCTGGCGCTCGGCGCTGACGCGGCCCGAGGCTTTCTCGCCGAGATCGGCAGTGCGGCCGAGATCGCGGCGTTCAATGCCGCGCATTCGGTAACCGTCTCGGGAACCGCCGCCGAGATCGAGTGCGTTGCCGCTGAAGCCCACCGCCGCGGGCTATGGTGCCGTTCGCTCGATCTCGATTTTGCCTTTCATTCGGCGCTGATGGAGCCTATTCGCGACGAACTGCGGGGCAGCCTCGTGGGCCTGTCGTCGCTCTCTCCGGCGGCGAGACTGGTGTCGACCGTTACCGGGGCTGCCGTGGAAAACGAACAGCTCGACGCCGAACATTGGTGGCGGAACATCAGGAACCCGGTGCGCTTTGCCGAAGGGGCCGCGGCGCTGATCGGCGAGGGCTATCGCATCTTCGTCGAAATCGGGCCGAGCCCGATCCTGCATGCCTACCTGACCGACGGATTGCGCGTGGCGGAGGCCGAAGGCCGGGTTGTCGCGAGCCTGATGCGCGACGACCGCGATGCCGACCCGTTTCCCGAGATCGCCGCGCGATGCTATGTGGCGGGTGACCTGGCGTCGGCAGCGCTCTTCGACGGTGATGCCGATCCCCGCGGCCTGCCGCTTTATCCGTGGGACCGCGGGCACTTCTGGTTCGACAAGACGGTTGAGGCGGCCGAGCCTGAGAACCCGCCTTTCGATCACCCGCTGCTCGGGTTCCGACAATCGGGTCCGCTACCCTATTGGATCAATCACCTCGACGACCAGGTGCTGCCGTGGATCGCCGACCATGCGGTCGAAGGGCTAGCGGTCTTTCCGGCTGCTGCGATCGTCGAGACGGCGCTCGCCGCCGCCCGCTGGCGCTGGCCGGATGCCAGGGTGCTGGAGGCCTTCGATGTCGAAGTGCGGCGCCCACTGCCGTTCGACAAGGGGCGGATGCGCGAGTTGCGCACGGCACTCGTCTCCGAAGACGGCGACTGGGAATTGGCGAGCCGCCCCCGGCTGTCGAACGAGCCGATGACGATCCACGCGGTCGGCCGTATTGCCGCCTTCAGCGAAGCACGAGCCGGCATGCAATGGGCCGACTCACCTGCGATCGATCAAATCGACGGCGGCAGTCTTTATCGGATCGCTGGCGATCTGGGGCTGAATTACGGCGGCTGCTTTCGCACGGTCGAACACGTCGCGGTGTTCGGACCGGACCGTGCAGTCGTGCATCTCGATCCGGCCGCGATCAACGAGTCGCTCGACACCTATCTATTGCATCCGGCGTTGCTCGACGGCGCGCTCCAAGGCCTGCTGGCATTGCTCGCTCTAGGCGGGAGAGAGCCGACGGGGACGAGTTTTTTGCCTTGGCGCTTTGGGAGAGTGCGGCTGATCGCGCCGTTCGGACGCCCCTGCCGCACCGCCCGGCTGCGCCTGACGCAAATCGGGGTCAGATCGGCCGCGGCGGATTTGGAGCTTTATGATGCAGCAGGCGGGGTCCTCGCCGAGCTGACGGATTGTTGGTTTCGCCGCATCGAGCTTGGCCGCAGAGAGTCGGGCGCCGAGCGCATGTTTCGTGTCAATCTCGTTCCCGCACCTCTCGGCGAGGGCAAATCTCCGTTTGCGCCGGAAAACACCGGCCGATCCCTGGCTCGGCTCGCCGCCTCGCGGGGGTCCGATCCTGAACGCCGCGAGCAAGCGCAGCTGCTCGACGCCTTGATCGGCGCCGTGGCCGGCCAAGTGCTCGGTGAGTGGGTCGCGTGCGGACAGGCTTTTTCGATTGATGAACTCGTCGCGCGGGAAGCGATCGCGTCCTCCTCGACCGGGCTTGCCGAAACTCTATTGCGCTCCCTCGAAGGTCTCGGCGGCGCGGTAGAGGTCGATGGCGGATGGCGGATCGAAGCGGAAACCGATCTGCCTGACCCCAGTGAAATCTGGCGCCTGCTGCTGGCCGAGGCGCCGGATTTGGTGGCCGAACTGGCGCTCGTGGGCACAGCGTTTGATAACCTGCCGCGCATCCTCCTCGCGGGGCCGGGTCCATCGCACGACGCGCCGACGATGGTCGAGCACCTGCTGCAAGCGTCGCCGGCCAGTGCTGACGGCATCGCTTTGCTGAGCGACACGCTGCGCACGATCGCCGGCGGCTGGCCGGCCGCGCGGCCGTTGCGCATTCTCGAGATCGGCGCCAACAGCAATGTCACCCGCCGCCTTCTGCAATGCCTGGCACAGACCCCGGCCACGGTCGCTTATCTGGCGACAAGCGCCGATCCCGAGCAGATCGAGCGGCTCGCGGCGATGACGCGGACCTTTGTCGGCGCTTCGTCATATGGCTGGGCGCCGGGAGAAGCCGGCGAGGCGATCAACAACGCCCGGTTCGATGTTGTTGTGGCGGCTAATGCCTGCGCGCGCTTGCACCTCAATCGCGGGTCAGTCGTCGAGCTGCGCGATCTGCTGGTCCCGGGAGGGCTCTTTCTTGCAATCGAGCCGGAGCCCAATGCGCTCTGGGACACCGTGTTTGGGCAGACGGCCGATTGGTGGCTGCCGGACCGCTCGGGCGGCGCCGTGTCGCCGCTGCGCTCGGGCGAGGAATGGCAGGCTGAACTCGCGGGCGCAGGGTTCGGCTCCGCCGGCGCTGCGTCGATCGGTGCGGCGCCATGGCCATGCGCGGCGTTCTGGGGCAGTGCCCCGTCTTCCGCCGAACCTCTCACTGCAGCGGCCGCGGAGCCTCGCGTCATCTCGCTGGTCGGCCACGCCACCCGATTGCGAGCCGCGCTACTGGACCGGCTCGGGGCCGCGGGACATCGCGTAACCATAGTGCAACCGAGCGACGAGCCGGCGGTACCCAGCTACCTGAACGGACGGGACGACGCCCAAGAGATCGTGCTTTTCCTGTGCGAAGAACCGGGCGGCGAGATAGCCGCTGCACAGCGGATCGCGACGGCGGCTCGGATCGCGCATACGGCGGCCGAACGGGGCGCCGCGCTTTGGTTGGTCACCTGCGACGCCCAGCAGGCTAGCCCGGCCGCGCCAGAGACTGCCGGGTTTCTCGGGGCTGAGTTGTGGGGCTTCGCGCGCGTGCTCGCCAATGAACTGCCGCGGCTGTCGCTACGGCTCATTGATTTGGCCGGTGCCGTAAACGCCGATTTGCGCGCCCGGCAGATCGTCGCCGAGATATCGGTTCCAACGCCGGAAACCGAAATCGTGTGGACACCGCAGGGACGCGGTGTGCTGCGGCTGCGCCCCGGATTGCCGCCGCGCCTGTCGTCGCGGGAGAACGCCGGCGCGCTGACGTTGGCGGGCGGCCGCTCCGGCGGGCTCGATGCGCTGGGATGGAAACTGTGCGAGCCTCGGCCGCCGGGCCCGGGCGAGGTCGAGATCGAGGTGCATGCCGCCGGTCTCAACTTTCGCGATGTCATGTGGGCGATGGGGCTGTTGCCCGAAGAGGCGCTGGTCGACGGTTTTGCTGGCCCCAATTTCGGGCTCGAATGCGCCGGGATCGTCAGCGCGGTCGGGGCGGAGGTCGAAGACCTCAAGGTCGGCGACCGAGCCATGGCGTTCGCGCCGGCGTCGCTCGGCACCCGCGTCGTCACCGTCGCCAGCGCGGTCGCTCCAATCCCGCCGCAACTCGGCTTTGCCGCCGCGGCGACATTGCCGGTCGCGTTCGTCACCGTCATTTATGCCCTCGGTAATCTGGCGCAGCTCGAACCCGGCGAAACCGTGCTGATCCATTCCGCTGCCGGCGGCGTGGGGCTCGCCGCCATTCAGTACGCCCGGCATCGCGGCGCGGTCGTCATCGCCACCGCCGGGTCCGCGGTCAAGCGGGCGTTTTTGCGGCTCGCCGGCGCCGACCATGTGCTCGATTCGCGGGATCTCGGATTTGCCGACGCGATCCGCCAGATCACCGGTGGGGAAGGCGTCGACATCGTCCTCAACTCGTTGAGCGGCGACGCGATGGAGCGCAGCCTCGAGGTGCTCAAGCCGTTCGGGCGGTTCCTCGAGCTCGGCAAACGTGATTTCTATCTCAACCGACGGCTCCATCTGCGACCGCTTCGCCAGAACGTCTCGTATTTCGCGATCGATGTCGACCAGCTGCCGTTGCGGCGGCCGGCGCTCGCCCGGTCCTTACTGGGAGAAATCTCGGCGCTGTTGGTCGAGGGGGCGATCCGGCCATTAGCGCACCGGGTCTTTCGGTTTTCCGAGATCGACGACGCTTTTCGCTTGATGCAGTCGTCGGGCCATATCGGCAAGCTGGTGCTGGTCCCCGACGCCGATGTCGAACTGCCGCTGCGCGAACCGCCGCAATTTGTGGCGCGCGGCGACAGCACCTATCTCGTCACCGGCGGGGTCGAAGGGTTCGGCTTCGAAGCGGCGCGCTGGCTCGCCGCGCACGGCGCCGGCGCCATCGCATTGCTCGGCCGGCGCGGGCGCGAGACGCCTGGATGCGAGGAACGGGTCGCCGAGCTGAAGGCGATCGGCGCCGAAGCCCAAATCTATCGCGTTGACGTCGCAGATCGCGCGTCGCTAGCGGTGGTGCTGGACCATATTCGCGCGACGCAGCCGCCGCTGCGCGGCGTCGTCCACGCGGCGTCTGCGATCGACGACCGTCTGACCGCCGATATCGACCAGGCCGGCATCGGCCGCGTGCTGCGCCCCAAGATCGACGGCGCCTTGGCGCTCGATGCACTGACGAGAGACGATCCGATCGAGCTGTTTTGGCTGTTTTCCTCGGCGACCACCCTGCTCGGCGCCCCCGGGCAAGGCGCTTATGTCGCGGCAAACATGGCGCTCGAGGCGCTGGCGCGGCGTCGGCATGCCGAGGGGCGGCCGGCATTGGCGGTTCTCTGGGGACCGATCGAGGACGCCGGCTACCTGGCGCAGCGCGCCGAAGCGCGCGAGGCGCTGGCGCGCCGTCTCGGCGCCAAACCAATCCCAGCGGCGCAAGCCTTGGCGGCGTTGCCGGCGATGTTGGCGAGTGGGTTGCCGGTTGTCGGTTGCGCGGATGCGAATTGGACCGACGCAAGACGCTTTCTGCCGGTATTGGCCGCTCCACTGTTTTCCGAGATCCGATATCGAGGCGAATTGTCGGCCGGCGACGAGGCGCTCGCCGATCGGCTACGCAGCCTCGATCCCGAGGAGGCGCTGAACCTCTTGAAAACCGTCGTTGCGGAGGAGGCGGCGCGCATCCTGAGATTGCCCGCGGACAATGTTGATTTGGCGCACCCGCTGTCGCAGATGGGCATGGATTCGCTGATGGCGGTCGAGCTGAGGCTGGCGCTCGAAGCGAGGCTGAGGATCGATCTGCCGCTGGTGTCGCTGACCGAGGGGACGAGCGTCGCATCGATCGCGGCCCGGCTCGGCGGCGCGCTCGCAACCGGGGCGCCTGACGCCGAGGTCGCTGCCTTGGCGGCGCGGCACGAACCCATGCGAGACACGGCGGCCGAGATAGGGCAGGACCGCGCCGAACCGAAGGTGGCGGCGGAGTAGCCCGGTGGCGCCGGGGCGCAACCTGTTCGGTCTGTCGCCACAGGCGAAGGCGCGCCTCCTGGAAAAAGTGTCGGCCGCCGCCCCAAAGCGAGCCTCCGCGAGAAGCGCCGATCGCGGCGGCTTGCGCGCGATCGGCGATGGCGGCCGGCTCAGTGCAGCGCAGCTCGAAGGCGCCAAGGAAATCCGCATGATCCGCGAAGCAGCCGAATTTCTCGGCATCGCCGATCCGTTTTTCCGCGTGCATGACGGCGTCGCCGGCGCCGACACGGTTATCGACGGCAAACGCTACGTCAACTTTGCGTCCTACAACTACCTCGGACTGAACGGGCATCTGGAAATCGCCGAAGCGGCCAAGGCGGCGATCGACCGTTGGGGCACCTCGGTTTCAGCGAGCCGGCCAGTCTCGGGCGAGCGGCCGGTTCACCGCGACCTCGAACGAGCACTGGCGAGGATACACAGCGCCGAAGACAGCGTCGCCCTGGTCGGCGGTCATTCGACAAACGTCACCTTGATCGGGCATCTGCTCGGCCGCGACGACGTGATCGTCCACGACGCGCTGATCCACAACAGCATCGTCGAGGGCGCCAGGTTGTCGGGAGCGCGTCGTGTTCCGTTTCCCCATCTCGATCACGAGGCCGCCGACCGGCTGCTCGCCACGGCGCGGCCGCGCAACGGCCACGCGCTGCTGGTCATCGAAGGCCATTACAGCATGGACGGCGACGTTCCCGATCTGCCGGCCTTTATCGCCACGGCAAGACGGCATCGCGCCTGGCTGATGGTCGACGAGGCGCACGCGCTCGGCGTTCTCGGTGCGCGCGGCTTTGGCACCGCCGACCATTTCGGCGTCGACCCGGCCGAGGTCGACATCTGGATGGGGACGCTCAGCAAGAGCCTCGTCTCCTGCGGCGGCTACATCGCCGGGCGAGCCGAGCTGATCGACTATCTGAAATTGGTCCTTCCCGGTTTTGTGTTCTCGGTTGGAATGGCGCCGCCGACAGCGGCTGCAGCGCTGGCCGCGCTGCAAATTCTAGAGCGCGAGCCCGAGCGGGTGCGGCGGCTTAGTGAACGGGCAGCGCTGTTCCTGCGACTGGCGCGCGAGGGCGGGCTCGATGTCGGCGGCTCGATCGGCGCCTCGATCGTGCCGGTCATCACCGGCGGGTCGATCCGCGCCGGCCGGCTGGCACACGCGATGTTCAGCCGCGGTGTCAACGTTCAGCCGATCCTCTATCCCGCCGTTCCCGAGCGCGCGGCGCGGCTGCGGTTCTTTCTGACCGCCGAACACAGCGAGGAACAGGTCCGCGAAGCGGTGCGCATTCTGCTCGAAGAGAGCGGGCGGGTCGCGTCGGAGCCGACCGATTTCGCCGCCGTCATGCGCCATCTCGGCCGAAGGGCATTGTCGGCGGGCTAGCGCCGACCGGGGCCCATCGCAAGATCCGCGATCAAGCCATCGACCGCCGCAAAATGTTCGTCCCAGCGCGGCGGCCGCCAGTCGGCCAAGCGCTGTAGCTGCGCCTCGCGCCGCGGCGAGGGTGTCGCGGCATAGTCGAGGATCGCCCGGCGCCAGGCGACGCCGTCGAGCGGGTCGATATATTCCGGCGCATCGTCGCCGATCTCGCGAAACACCGGGATGTCGCTGGCCAGCACCGGGACGCCGAGCGCCAATGCTTCGACCAGCGGGAAACCGAACCCCTCGGCAAAGGACGGCAGCAGCAGGGCCCGCGAATTTTTGACCAGACGAGCGGTTTCGCTGTCGGATAAAGCGCTGCGCTCCGACACGATGCCGCGCAGGGCCGGGCAACGGTCGAGCAGGTCGACCGTGTTCTCGACTTCCCAGCCGCGGCGGCCGATCAGCACCAGCGCCGGCGTTTCGCCACCCCGCTGTGCCACGAGGTCGCGCCACAAATTGAGCAGCAACAGATGATTTTTGCGCGCCTCGATCGTGCCGAGGCAGACGAAATACGGCCTCTCCAGCGAGGCCGGCATGGTCGCGGCGAGCGGCGGCAGCTCTACTCCAAACGGCGCCGTCAGCAGGCGCGGGCGGGCGCCGACGCGCTCGATATAAGGTCGGAGGGCGTCGCCGGTCGCTCTCGATGGGACGATCACGGCATCGGCCAGCACAACGGCGGTATCGATGCGGCGGCGATGCCGGGCGTCCTGGCCGGGACGCGCGTATTCAGGAAACTCGATCGGGATCAAGTCATGGATCAAGCAGACAAACGACATGCCGCGCCGCCGCTTGAGCCGGGCGATCAGCCGACGCTTTTCGAGATGGTGGTGCGACACCAGCAGATAGACAGGTTTGTCCGCCGCCGCTCCCGCCGGCACGCCAAAGGCACGGCGCCCCAGGCGGGCGAGTCGCAGCCGCAGGGCTGCCCACCCGACCCGACCGCGGCGCCGTACACTCGCCCCGTCGCGCCATAACGCGGCGAGCCCCGCGACATAGCGCTCCACTACCGGCTGCGGCAGCAGCGCCCAACCGCCCCAGCGGGTCGCTCGGACAAAACATACCGGTGCCGTGCCGGCGATCAGCCGTCGAGCGTAGGCGAGCTCGACACGATCGATGCCGGTCGGGGTCACCTGCCCGGCGCGGGTGATCAGGCGTGAAACATCGAAGACGATCACGGCGGGTGCCGCGGCTGCCGCGCCACGACGGGCATCCGAATGTCAGCAGAGGCCGTCGATGTAGTCGCTGACGCCGCTTTCGAGCGTGTGGAACGGCGCGGTAAAGCCGGCGGCGCGGAGTTTGCTGATGTCGGCCTTGGTGAAATATTGATATTGCGCGCGCAATGCGGCAGGCGTGTCGACAAAGCGAATGTCCGGTTCGCGGCCAAGCCGCGCGTAGACCGCGACCGCAAGGTCGAGAAAGCTGCGCGCCGTGCCGGTGCCGACATTGTAGAGGCCGCTGACCGATGGCGTCTCGAGCAGCCAACTGACGACCGCGCGGCAGTCCTTGACATAGACAAAATCGCGCAGCTGCCCGCCGTCGGCGTATTGCGGATTGTGCGAGCGGAACAGCGTTACCGCCTCGCCGGCGCGGATCACCGGCACGATCTTAGCGACCATCGACTGCATAGGACCCTTGTGAACCTCGTTCGCGCCATAGACGTTGAAAAACTTGAGCCCGGCCCATTGCGGCGGCGTCGGCAGACCGCGCGTCACATCGTCGATCAAGCGGCGATCGACGACATGTTTGCTCCAGCCATAGGCATTGAGCGGACGAAGCTCGGCGAGCGCCGATGGGTTCTCGTCATCGGCAAAGCCGTCGCTGCCGTCGCCATAGGTCGCGGCCGACGAAGCATAAATAAAGCGGGTCTGATTGGCCGCGCACCACCGCCATAAATCCAGCGTGAGGCGAATATTGTTCGCGACGTAACGATCGATATCGGGCTCGGTCGTCGTCGAGATCGCGGCCATATGAACGACCGCCGCGACCCTGCCGCCGTTATGCGCGAGCCAGTCGAACAGAGTGTCCGGCCGGACAAGGTCATGCAACTGGGCAGCCGCTATGTTGCGCCATTTGCCGTCCTGGCGCAGCAAGTCCGCGATGACGACGCGCAACCCCGCCGCGGCCAGATCGTAGACGATGTGCGAGCCGATGAACCCCGCGCCACCGGTGACGAGGATCAGGTCGTCGTCGCGCAGATGCTGGATCATCAGTTATTATGCGCGCCTGCGGCAGTGGTGGCCAAGCCTCGCCGCAGCGCAGGTTCTGCGGTTTGCCGCCGTCACCCGGGAAGCGCTGCTGGTTAGACCACTTGCAATTCCGGCGCGATCAGGCGTGATGCGTAGACGCCTGTCCATCCCACGGGATCGAGCCAGCCTTTTTCGTTGCGCGGTGGCCGGATCGCGCGAATGTGGGCGTTGATGATTTCCGAAAGATCGCGGATCGGGTGCGGTGGGTCAAACTCGGTCGACCAAAAAAAGCGCACGCCTTCACGGGCCTCGTGCTTGGCGACGAGGCAATTCGGCGCGCCGCCCGCCCGGCTGTACAGCCCGACAGCCGAGTAACGTTCTTGATGGCTGACGATCATCACCCCTTCGGTTCCAGAAAAGGCATACTTCATCGCCGAATACCAGCGACACAAGACCGCCAATTCCGGCTCCGTAAACTCGTAGTTGCTCAGAGAAGTCGACAGTGCACCGTCTACCCGCAGCGGCGTTCCTCGCATCGCCAACGGAAACGGTAGGATGTTCGTATGTTCGGACGCGTGTTCCACTTTGCCCCCACCTCGCAGGCCACGCAACCGGCGGCCATGTCCCCGTCTTCCCGCTTCAGCCGCACGCCGCCGAGAAGCACTCGCTTCGACACCATCGGGCAGCGTACCAACAGCGAACCGATAAGTCGCAATCTGAGCCACTATTTATCGGCACGCGATCGATACAGCACGCACACCCAATTTCATTAAGGGGAATACTATCGGGTGCAGAGTCCGAGTCAATCGAGGCCGGGCCGGTTTGTGGCTTTTGCACCCGAATGTGACTTTCGAGCAACAGTTGCAAAAAGGCGACAAGTTGTGAAACTTCCGGTTTTGCTGTGGATAAGGGTGTGCGCCCCGTCGGTCGAAGACCCTCCTTGACCCCGCCATGCCGAACCATTGTGCTTAATGCCCGGTGTCCGGGCATATCGCGCCGCTTCGCAGATCGCAGACCCGCGTCGCCGTCAAGGGCGAACAGGGTTGACCTGCAAGCGCGGCTCTGTTATTGAGGGCCGATGGCTTTTGTGTGCGAAAACCTGCGACTTACCGCCTCGGCGCCCTGACGGCCGCCGTCTCAGGTTGTGTTTGTTCCCGCTGAGGGGACCAGTCGATCGCCCGGTTTTCCGCTATGCTGTTCCGCATCATTGACGATTCTGCCGCTTGCGGGGGCCTGTTGAGGGTCGATTCGTGGTGTCGGCTACTGCGACTTAGCGGCGGCCGGCGGCGCTGATCCTTTCCGCCGGCCGCAGGGCCCCCGAATTACCGATTAAGCGGCCGCCGCAGCGGCGGTCATCCCGCACCAGGAGCTCGCGATGTCCAGTATGCCAATCCACAAATACCGCCCATTCGCCCCGATCAACTTGGCCGACCGCCTCTGGCCGGGTCGGGTCATCGACCGCGCCCCGGTGTGGTGCAGCGTCGATTTGCGCGACGGTAACCAGGCATTGGTCGAGCCGATGGGCCCCGACCGCAAACGTCGGATGTTCGAGCTTTTGGTCAAGCTCGGCTTCAAGGAGATCGAAGTCGGCTTCCCGGCTGCGTCGGAAACCGATTTCGCCTTTGTCCGCGAGCTCGTCGAGCAGGATCTCGTTCCCGACGGCGTGACCATCCAGGTGCTAACCCAGGCGCGGCCCGAACAGATCGAGCGCAGTTTTGAATCGATTCGCGGCGCCCGGCGCGCGATCATGCATCTTTACAACTCGACCTCGACCTTGCAGCGCCGTGTCGTCTTTGGTCTCGACAAGGACGGCATCGTCGATATTGCGGTCGGCGCTGCCCGGTTGATCCGCGACCTTGCAGGGCGGATGCCCGAGACCGACGTCGTCTACCAATATTCGCCGGAGAGCTTTACCGGGACCGAGCTCGATTTCGCGGTCGAGATCTGCGAGGCGGTGATGGATGTGTGGCGTCCGACCACCGCAAAGAAAACTATTCTGAACCTGCCGGCGACGGTCGAAATGGCGACCCCCAACATCTATGCCGACCAGATCGAATGGTTCGGGCGCAACATCCGCGACCGCGACAGCATCGTGTTGAGCCTGCACCCGCACAACGACCGCGGCACCGCGGTGGCGGCAGCCGAGCTCGGGGTCATGGCCGGTGCCGATCGGATCGAGGGCACCCTGTTCGGCAATGGCGAGCGCACCGGCAATGTCGACGTTATGACATTGGCGCTCAATCTGTTCAGTCAGGGGGTCGATCCCTGTCTTGTCATCTCCGATATCGACGAAATCGTGCGCACCGTCGAGCACTGCAACCAATTGCCGGTCCACCCGCGCCACCCCTACGCCGGCGAACTCGTCTACACCGCCTTTTCGGGCTCGCACCAGGACGCGATAAAAAAAGGCTTCGAGGCGCTCGAAAAGCGCAACGACTCATTGTGGGAGGTGCCATACCTGCCGATCGACCCCAAGGACCTCGGCCGCAGCTATGAGGCGGTGATCCGGGTCAACAGCCAGTCGGGCAAGGGCGGCGTCGCGTATGTCCTGAAGGCGGACCACGGGCTCGACCTGCCGCGCGGGCTGCAGGTTGAGTTTTCGAAGCGGGTGCAGGAGGTCGCCGACCGTACCGGCAAGGAATTGACCAGCGCGGACATCTGGTCGCTGTTCGAGGCAACGTATCTCGGTCGCGACGGCATCGCCCTCGCCGATTACAGCCTGTTGCCGGAGCCGCGCGCGCCGGAGCGGCGGCGGATCGTCGCGACGGTGCTGGTCGACGGGATCGAGCGCACGATCGAGGGTGTCGGCAACGGCCCGATCGACGCCTTTGTCGACGCGCTGAAGGGCGAATGCGGGATCGAATTGACGGTCGGCGACTATCGCGAGCACGCTTTGGGCGCTGGTGCGGACGCTCAGGCCACCGCCTATGTCGAGATCCGCAACGACCGCGAGGCGACCTTGTGGGGGGTCGGCATCGACGGCAACATTGTCACCGCCTCGCTCAAGGCCGTCGCCAGCGCCGCGACACGCGCCAGATAGCGATATCCGGACCGGCGTCCGCACGCACGATCGAAGGGCGGTCAGAACCTGGTCCTGCGATCGCCTTTTGCACAGGATTGTTAGGTTCGCGGGGCCGCTCTTGGGCCGCGGGCTCGGTTTCGACGGCACGAGACGTTGCCGCATAGCCGTCTGCTCGCCCCGGAGGCCCGTTCTCCGGACCCCCGCGAGCATGCCTCCGATCCTGTCGGTCGCTCTTTATTTGCCCGCCAGGACCCGCTTGCTAAGCCCGCGATACCGCTAATCCTGCAACCGGTTGTAGCGACGAGTTTCAGACGAAATTTAGACTAATTCTTGTCAATATTTGGGCCGCGATCATGCCGCGATATTGCTCAAATCGACCGCGGTGGCGACGAGGCATTTATAAAGTGGAAACCCGGATAATTCTCGCCTGCGAGCGGCCGGCGACGACACGGAGCGTCGAGAGTTGACTGCTATAGGTTCCGAAGCCCGTGGCGTCATATTCGACGATTCGGGAGAGGCGTGGCCGGCTCAGTCCGCCCAACTGGTGGAGCGGCTAGGTCACCGCGCGAACCATGTCGATGTAATAGCCAATGCCGTGAAGAACCTTGGCTTTGTTCACGTCGCGCCGATCCGCGACGTACTGTTAGTTAGATTTGAGCCCACTGTCGTCTGCCCTCTGGCGGCGATAGCGGCTTTTTACGAGATTTCCGCCCATGCCGCGAAACGCCTGATCCTCGCCTATCCGGGAAAGGCGAGCCATCCCGACCGATGCGAGGTCTTCCACGACGTGATCGAAGGGCTTCGGCGGCTGGACGAGGCGGCAAGCCGGACCCGGAATGCCACACGCCCGCCGTGGCTGCAAGGCTCGGCCGCTGATCGCCGGCTGTTGCAACCCAGCCGAGGCCGATTATCCAGGACGAGATCATCCGCCGCGGCCGACCCGCTCGGCTTCAGGCTGCGTAAAACGACCCGCGGCGGCGATTTGTCCGAGAGGTTGTCCCGGCCGCTCGCTTCGATCTCGGCGGATGACGAATGGCTCGGTCGGCTTTTGCGGTTTTGGGGAAATGCCCGCCGAGGCCGGCGTCTACCGTCAAACGAGTCGCTCGACTCGTTGGAGCTGTTAAACATCGCAAGCGGCCGGGCGCACATCGTCGACACCGCCAGCTCAAATCCAGCCGGATATCGCTTTCGACTTTGGGGGGCGGTCAACTCTTATGGGGGCGGATACGCCAATCGCGCGCTTGGTGAGATGCCGGCGGGTTTGATGCGCGATGACGCGATCGCGGAGTATCAGCAGGTGGTCGCCGCCGGAACCCCGAGCTATCACCTGATCGGTCTTGTCGAAAAGCGGCTGTCGTATTCATACGCCCGGCTGCTGCTGCCGCTTGCTCAAGACGGGCGACGTGTCGACCGGCTGATCGTGCTGATCAACGAGCGGCCTCTTCCAGAACTCGATAAGCCGTAGGCTTTCGCCTGCTATCTACCGAGCCAAGCGCAGCTGGTGAAAAGACGGGCGCCCGCGCCCCTTGTTCACGCTGCGGTAAAGTCTGGCCCCTCGCCTTCGCGAAGCCCGCAGCGGGGCGATGGTATCATACCGAGCTCGCTCCCGGATTTCGGGCCGGACAGCGACAGCGAAGCGATCGCCTCGGCTCTCGTCGCGTGGCACAGATGCATGACCGCGTCGCGCCCCTCCGGCGGAAACCAGCCTCTGACGAAACGATGCACGCGAGCGAACCCGTACACCCGTTTTCCCATATAGATCGCCTTTCGCTCGGCGGCGTGCTCCCGATCTGCGGGGTCGTTGCGGATCATCGCGCTATCGTGGTCGAAGGGTCGGCGGCGCAAGGCGACGGCGCGCGCAAATCGCGGCATCACCGCGGCCAGTCGCGGCGAGCCGCGATAGTCCTTTCGTATCCACAAGCCGCCGCCGTGAACGACCTCGCCGCCAAAGCTTGGAATTTCACATTGCACGACAAACCGCGGATCGGCCGGGAGCGGACGTTTAGAGAACCACAGCGTCAGCGATCGGATCAGGTCATAAAAGTCGTCAACAACAAACCGGCGCAGACAATAGGTTGCTACCGGCTCGCTGTTGTGGTTTTGCGCCAGAAGCCAAAAGTCGCCATCGCCGAATTCGACGTGCCGCACGTCGAACGCTTGATTCAGATGACGGTCTCCCTGGGTACGTCGGATCAATCCATAATTTCTGAAATCGGAGAGAATCTGCAAATTTATTCGCGATCGTTTAAGCCACTCTAAACATTTATCTTGTGCCTCTTCGATTTCGAAATGATTCGATCGATCACGGCTCGATTGCACCGCAAATCTCCTTTGTATTTTCTACGAACGGTCGACACTGACCTTCGTCGGAACGACGGTAGATGGGGTTGCGATTAGTCAGTCGTCAGCGACGCCGAATAATTATAATCAGAAGATTTATTATTAAATTACTTAAGACTATGGATAGCTATACAGCAGAAAGGCGTTTGCCGATCGGGCCCTTGATTTCGGTTGCCGAGGCGAAGCGACGCGCGGTCCTACGCAAGTCCGCCGGGCCGATCACGACCGGCGGAGGCGGGGATCACGTGCGGCAAACCGCCAAGCGAATGGGTTCGGACTAACGGTCCCAGGGACAAAAGACACGCGGAATGACCGACAGGGGCCGTAAGGGAGGCGGGGTCCGCGATAGTGCGTTTTACGTATCAGATCGATCTTGATTTGTCAATTTGACAAAATAGCAATGCAGCGCCAGAGCAGAACCCGGCCGTTACGGCGTGATGCCACCCGGTCGGCTCCCCGGTTCCGATAGCCGATTGCCGGCGCCTGCGAACATGCGGCGGTCGGCTTACCGATGACCGAGAAAGTCGCGCCCGCCGGGCGCAAGCGCGCCCAGCGAGCCGGACATGCTCGTCGGCAGCCTCGTCGCCGGTTGTGCTCGGCGGCGACCCTAGCCGCATCTCGAATAATCGCAGCTGGTGCATTGGTCGCAGCCCTCGCTGCGGATCAGCGCCGCCTCGCCGCACTTTGGGCATTGCGCCGGGCGCGGCGGAGCCTGCGGATTGCGCCCGCCGGAGCGGTCGGCGGTCGGAAGGTTGACGACCCTGGCGCCCGCCGCGCGATCCATTCCCACGCCCGGCAGAAAGCCGATCTCGATCATGTGGCGTTCGATGACATCGCCGATCGCCGCCAGCAGCGAGGGCACGTATTTACCGTCCATCCAGGCGCCGCCGCGCGGGTCGAACACCGCCTTCATCTCCTCGACGACAAACGACACGTCGCCGCCGCGGCGGAAGACGGCGCTGATCATTCGCGTCAATGCCACCGTCCAAGCGTAGTGCTCCATGTTCTTCGAGTTGATAAACACCTCGAACGGGCGCCGCCTGCCATCCTGCACGATGTCGTTCAAGGTGATGTAGAGCGCGTGCTCGCTCTCCGGCCAGCGCAGCTTGTAAGTCTGGCCGGGCAATGCCTCAGGCCGGCTGAACGGTTGCGTCATGTAGACGACACCGCCCGCCTCATAGATGTCGGCGGGTTTTGGCGAGACTGCCGGCGCGGGTGGCGGCAAGGGCAGTTCGGGCTGCTGCGGCCCGCGGCGCGCCTCGGCACCGGCCGCGGTCTCGGGCCGGGCGGCGAGCACCGCACCCGTCACCTCGTTTGGCCGGTAGGTCGTGCAGCCCTTGCAGCCGAGCGCATAGGCCTTTCGGTAGACATCCTTGAAGCGCTCGAACGAGATGTCTGCCGGGAGGTTGATCGTCTTCGAAATCGAGCTGTCGATGTGTCTCTGCGCCGCCGCCTGCATGACCAGATGGTCGTCGGGCGACAATACCTGGGCGTCGACAAAATAATCCGGCAGGGGTGCTGCCTCGCCGCGGACCCGGCAGAACAGGCGGTGGGCGTAGTCCTCGACCTCCTCCTCGCGACGGCTGCCGTCGGGCATCAGCACGTGGCGGGTATGGCGAAAGCTGAACACCGGCTCGATCCCGGACGAGACATTGTCGGCAAACAACGAAATCGTTCCGGTGGGTGCCACCGAGGTTAAGAGCGCGTTGCGAATGCCGTGCCGGGCAATCGCGTCGCGCACCTCGGGATCGAGGGCGGCAACCGTCTCGCCCTCGAGGTAACGGTCGCGGTCGAACAGCGGGAACGAGCCTTTTTCCGCGGCCAGCGCCGCCGAGGCCAGATAAGCCTCGCGCTCGATGACGCCGAACCACTCTTCGGTTGCGGCGACCGCCGCCGGCGAGCCGTAGCGCAGCCCGCATAGGATCAGCGCGTCGGCAAGCCCGGTGACGCCGAGCCCGATCCGCCGCTTGGCTGTCGCCTCGTGCTTTTGCTCGGGCAGCGGGAATTGCGATATGTCGACGACATTGTCCATCATCCGGACGCAATCGGACACCAATGCCCGCAGCCGGTCGAGGTCGAGCCGCGCCCCGTTCGCGCCATTGGCGGGCGAGAACGGCGCCTCGACCAGCCGCGCCAGGTTGATCGATCCCAACAGGCAAGCCCCGTAAGGCGGCAATGGCTGCTCTCCGCAAGGGTTGGTCGCGGTGATGCTCTCGCAATACCACAGATTGTTGCGGCGATTGATGCGGTCGATAAAGATCACACCGGGCTCGGCATAGGCGTAGGTCGCCCGCATGATCTTGTCCCACAGCTCGCGCGCCGGCAGGACCTTGGCGACCGCAGCCCCAGCTCCGCTTGGGAACGCCAATTGCCACGGCGCGTCCTCTTCGACCGCCCGCATAAAGGCATCGGTGACCAGCACCGACAGATTGAACATGCGCAGCCGGCCGGGCTCGCGCTTGGCTTCGATAAAGGCCTCGATGTCGGGGTGGTCGCAGCGCAAGGTCGCCATCATCGCACCACGGCGATAGCCGGCGCTCATGATCGTGCGGCACATCGCATCCCACACATCCATAAACGACAGCGGCCCCGAGGCGTCGGCGCCGACGCCCTTGACCGGCGCGCCGCGCGGCCGGAGCGTCGAGAAATCGTAGCCGATCCCGCCCCCCTGCTGCATCGTCAGCGCCGCCTCGCGCAAATGGGCGAAGATTCCGCCCATGTCGTCGGGGATCGCCCCCATCACAAAGCAGTTAAACAGAGTGACCGACCGGCTGCTGCCGGCGCCGGCAACAACGCGGCCCGCGGGCAGAAACGTGAAATCCTCCATTGCCCGATAAAAGCGTTCGGCCCATTTGGCCGGCTCACGCTCAGATGCTGCCAGCGCGTTTGCGACACGGCGCCAGGTATCTTCGATCGTCTTGTCGAGCGGCTCGCCCGGTATGTCGCCATTGGCGGGCGCCCGGAGCCGGTATTTCATGTCCCAGATGCGCTGCGATATCGCGCCGACGAGAGCCATCGCTGTAAAATCCTCCTTCGCGCCCATTTATAGCATAGTTTAGCGTAAAGTTCCGCATTCGTTCGGAGGGGCCGGAGCCGGAGCCGGCTGGTCCGACGCGAGGGTCTCGACTTATATTGTGCCGATGAGCATACCGGCCGACACGCTCTACGATGAAGATTTCTATGCCTGGACCCAGCAGCAGGCTGCTTTGCTGCGGCGCCTGCCTGTCGGCAACGCCTTCGACGCCGAAAACGTCGCCGACGAGATCGAGGATTTGGGACGCAGCGAACTTCGCACCGCCCAATCGCTGGTCGAACACATCATCGAGCATTTTCTCAAGCTCGAATTTTCCGGTCTTGCCGACCCGGTCGAGCACTGGCGCGACGAGATCGTCGAATGGCGTCTGCAGCTCGACAAAACCCTGACCCGGAGCATCGCGGCAAAGCTCGTTCTCCCGGCGCGCTACCAGGCGGCGTTGCGACTGATCCGGCGCCTTGAACGCGAGGTCCCGGGCTTGACCGGTCGTTTGCCGCCGGGTTGCCCGTACACGTTGGAGCAGATCGTCAGCGGCGGCGCGGAAGACTGGTTTCCGGCGTCGCGGCCGCTCGGGCCATGAGCAAGGGTGCGACGGCGACCTGACCCCCTGCCTCGGTTTCGAGCGCCGCGGTCGCCGTCTCGATGCGCTGTTCGAGTTCTTCCAACAGCCGGCCGCGCGGCCAGCCGGGCGGGATCGGTTCGAGAAATTCGAGCGTGATCCGTCCCGGGCGCTTCAGGAAACTGCGCCGCCCCCAGAACAGGCCGGAATTCACCGCCGCCGGGACGAGCGGCAGCGACAGCGCCCGGTAGAGTGCGAAGACGCCCGGCTGGTACGGCATCGAGGCGCCGGGCATCACGCGCGTCCCTTGCGGGAAGATGACGATCGGCCGCCCCTCGGCCACGGCTTTCCGAGCGGCGGCGACCATCCGGCGCAACGCACCGGCGCCAGCCTTGCGGTCGATCCCGATCGACCCCGCGCGCCGGGCATACCAGCCGTAAATCGGCAGCAATAATAGCTCGCGCTTGACGATCGGCGCGGGATCTTCGAACGCCTGCGCCAGGATCAACGCGTCCCAGGCGGATTGGTGTTTCATGGCGATGATGGCGCCGCCCGCCGGGATGCGGTCTAACCCGAAAATGCGATGGTCGAGGCCGACGATCGTGCGGAGCAAAAACAATACGCCGCGCGACCAGAACGCGCCGAAACGCATGACCGTCCTGCGCGGCATCAGCAGAACCGGCAATGCGATCGTTCCCAGCAGGGCGGTCCAGGCAAAAAAGGCGACGTTGAATACCAGCGCGCGCGCCCGGTTCATCGGCGGGCCTCGGCTTCGACCGGTTGCGAATTCCCCGTTAACCGCCGCTCGACAAAAGGCAGGAACAACGCCGCCAGGTATTTTCCGTACTCGCCGATCAGCAATCCGGCCGCGCCGCGCCACGCCCACCAGTCCTGATCTTTGACCTGTTCGGAGAAAACCGGGTGAGGAACGATGTCGACGCCCGGCATGGCTCGCTCGAATTCGAGAAGGCTGCGCGGCATGTGATACCAGGATGTGACAAGGCGCAGGCTGTGATAGCCCTCGCGCCGCATCCACCGCGCGGTCTCGATCGCGTTGCCGGGGGTGTTTTGGGCCTGATGGCCGATCACGATGCAGCACGTCAGCCAATTCGCGGGGTCGGTGCCCGTCGCACGCAGCAATTCGCCGAGACCGACCCGCTCGGCAACACCGGAAACAAACAGAACGCGCCCCTTCTCTTCACGCAGTAGATCGATGCCGCTGAGCAAGCGCAGGCTGCCGCCTGTCAACACAACGATCGCGTCGGTCGGCGTCGGACTGTTCTCGGCGGCCGGGGGGATCGCGAACCGGACGAGACCGGCGAGCATCAACAGACCGGCGGCGAGCCCCGCCAGCGCCGCCCCGTGAAGCGCGCGCGCGAGCCGCGTTTTCATCCGCCGGACTCTGCTGGCGGAGGATTATCAACAGGCAGCCTTCGCAGGATCGGCAAGTTCCACCAGACGCGATCTCGGCATCCACTCCCACGCGGCGCTGGTCGCCCGCGACACTCGCCGCCGCAAGCTCCAGCAGGCCGCTCGGCGCTCGGCAGGCTGATGCTCAGGTGCGGTCGGCGTGTGGTCAGGCGGGCGCCTGCCCGTTGATCACCGGCCCAAACAATTGCCAGCGCTGGCCGTCGAACCGCGCCATCTGGATCTGCTTGATCGGGGCAAAATCGGTCGGGCTGGTATTGATCTCGATGCTCGGCAGCAACATCGGCACCCGGAAATGGTGCAAATTGGCCGCCTGTTTCATGATGTTCTCGCGGGTCAAATCGTCGCCGCATTGCTTCATTACCTGCACCAAGGTCTGGCAAAAGCACGGGCCGACGACATTGCCGCCGTCGGTCTTGTCGCCGGCTGGGTAGTACTTGTCCATAAACGCGACCCATTGCAGGTACCCGGGGTCGTTTTGCCATTGCGGGTCGGTCGGGTCCTTGATGTAGAAATCGGAAACAATGTCCTTGGCGTTCTGCAATCCGGCCGGCTTTAGGGTGGCGCCGACCGAATTGCCGACGCTGGCCAAAATGTGCAGCGGCTTCCATTCGATTTCGGCCGCCTTGCGGATCGCCTGCGCCGCGAATTTCGGAATCCCGGTGTTGACGAATACGTCGGCGCCGGCCGCCTTCATGCTGATGATCTGCGAGTCGACGGTCGGGTCGGTGGTCTCATAGGGAGCGGCGAGGACAATCATCTTGGCCTTGTCGCCAAGCCCATCGGTCACGCCCTTCAGATAATCCTTGCCGAAGTCGTCGTTCTGGTAGAGCAACGCGATCTTGCCGTCGGGCTTGTTTTGCAGAATATAAGCGGCGTAGGCATGTCCCTCGCCCTGGTAATTGGGCTGCCAACCCATCGTCCACGGATAATGCTTTGGGTCGTTCCATTTGGTAGCACCGGTCGCGACAAACAGTTGCGGCACCTTTTTCTGATTCATGTAATGCCAGATCGCTGAATTGGTCGGCGTGCCGAGCGGGCTCATGACCAGCAGCACATTGTCTTCTTCGACCAACTTGCGCACCTGTTCGACCGTTTTGGGCGGACTATAGGCATCGTCATAGGAGATGAAATTGATCTTGCGTCCGTTGACCCCGCCCTGGTCGTTCACCAAGCGGAAATAGGCGGCTTCCGACTTGGCGATCGTGCCATAGGAAGAGGCGGGCCCGCTATAGGGTCCGGTGTTGCCGATCTTGATCTCGGTGTCGGTGACGCCCGGACCATAATTCTTGGCCGCGCGCGCCGGAATGGCGGCGAGAGCAAGCGTCGCGGGTGCGGCGGCGAGGATCGACCGGCGGGTGATCTGCTCCATTTGCGCTACTCCCTCCCCTTCGAGATTAGGATGATCGTGCGGCCCGAATTTTCCGCGCGAACGGCAACCGGGCCGCCGCCAACCGCACCAGCCCCGCCGCGCCCGACGGCATCACAAAGATCACGATCAACAGGATGACACCATAAATCGCCCCAGACAGCCCGGTCGATACCTGTTCGGCGAGGTTCGGCACGAACAACACGAAGACGCCGCCGACTAGACTGCCCGGGATCGAACCCACCCCGCCGACGACGAGACCGACGAGAAACGAGACCGACAACAAAAACGGAAAGCTGTCGGGGCCGACGAACTGGATGACGATCGCACCGAGTGCGCCGGCAACACCGGTGTAAAGCGCGCTGACGCCAAAGGTCAGGGTTTTGTAGAGCGAGGCGTCAATCCCCATCGCCACCGCCGCGATCGGATGGTCGCGGATCGCCATGATCGCGCGCCCGGTGCGGCTTTTGACGAGGCTCGCCGCACCCGCGAGCATGATCAGCAATACGGCCAAAGTGAAATAATAGAGCCATTGATCGGGGTTGAGCGGCACGCCCGGCGGCGGGTCGGGCTTCAACAGCGGGATCCCCTGGACCCCGCCGGTCCACGGTTCGAGCGGCTCGAATTTGAGGATCTGCGGCATCGCCGTCGCCAGCGCGAAAGTGGCGAGCGCGAGATAGATCCCCTGCAACCGCAGTGCTGGCAAACCGAATAGAAAGCCGACGACAAAGCACAGCGCGCCGGCGCACGGCAAAGTCCAGTAATAATCGACATTCTGGCTCATCAGAATCGCCGCGGTATAGGCGCCGATCCCATAAAACGCGCCGTGCCCGAGCGAGAACTGGCCGTTGAAACCGGTCAGCAAATTGAGGCCGAGGATCGCCAGCCCGTAAATCATGACCAGGGTCAGCTGGAAGATGATAAAATTGTGCGCGACGAGCGGCGCTGTCAGCGCCACGATGACGCCGGCACCGATCGCGATATTGCGGCCGGTCCAAAACCTCCCCTCGGGCTTGGCAACCGGCGCAGAGGCGGGCCCCGCCACGGCCGGGCGTTCGAGCGCGATCTCATTCGGCTCGGGCGCGCTCATACGCGGCTCACCACGACGCGGCCAAAAATCCCCGCGGGCCGCACCATCAGCACCGCGACGATCACGACGAGCGCGATCGTCAATTTCATTTCGCGCCCGATATACGGGATGAAGGTGCCGGCGAGATTTTCGATGACGCCGACGGCAAAGCCGCCGAAGACCGCGCCGCCCGGACTCGACAATCCGCCGAGCACCGCGCCGGCAAACCCGTAGAGCAGCACGCCCAGCATCATGTTCGGCTCGAGAAAGACGACGGGTGCGATCAGCATGCCGGCAACCGCACCAATCGCCGCCGACATGCCCCAGCCGAGTGCGATCATCCAGCCGACGCGGATGCCGACGAGCCGCGCCGATTCGGGGTTCGCCGCGGCGGCCCGCATCGCCAGCCCGAGCCGCGAGCCGCGGAAAAACAGATAGAGCAAACCGAGCATCGCCAAGGTGACGCCGATCATGCCGGCCTGATGGGTGCTGATCAGGCTGCTGCCGAGAAACGGCCTGGTGCCGAAGGGGGTCGGGAACGTCTTGATCGTAAAATCCCAGATCTCGCCGGCCGAGCTGTTGAGGATGCTGAACAGCGCGATAAAGGCGACGAGCTGGCTCAGGATTGGCGCGTTGTGAATCGGGCGGAACAACACCCGCTCGATCGCGACACCGCCGACAAACGACAACGCCACCGCCGCGGCAAAGGCGCCCCAATAGGGCACGCCCCATTGCATGATCTGCCAGGCGAGAAAAGTCGAGAACATCGCCATCTCGCCCTGCGCGAAATTCAAATGGTCGATCGCCTGGTAGATCATCACCACGGCGAGCGCCATCGTCGCGTAGATCGCCCCGGTCGCGAGCCCCGCCAGCACCTGTTGCAGCAGCTGCTCCATCCCGCCTCTAGTAGATTGTGGGACGGAGGCCCCTCACCCCAACCCTCTCTCCGTTGGCGGGGAGAGGGAGGGACCCGCGCAGCGGGAGGGTAAGGGGCAGCGCGCGGCCACCGAACTCGATCGGCACAGACCCCACGTCAATATCCGAGATAAGCGCGGCGCACGCCTTCGTCCTTGGCGATCTCGCCTGCGGGTCCGGTCATCACGATATGCCCGGTTTCGAGCAGATAGGCTTCCTCGGCGAGGTCGAGCGCCAGCGCCGCATTCTGCTCGACGACCAGCATCGCCACCCGCCGCTCGCGATTGAGCCGCCGCAAAATGCCAAAGAGTTCGGCGACGATCAGCGGCGCCAATCCAAAGGACGGCTCGTCGAGCAGCATCAGCCGCGGGCGCAGCATCAGCGCGCGGCCGACAGCCAGCATCTGCTGCTCGCCGCCGCTCAGGGTGCCGGCCTGCTGGCCGCGCCGCTCTTTCAGCCGCGGGAAGAGCGCGTAGATCTCGTCGATGTCGGCGGCGATCGCGGCATGGTCGCGCCGCGTCATCGCCCCCAGCCGCAGATTCTCCTCGACGCTCATGCGAACAAAGATGCCGCGGCCTTCGGGGACATGGGCGATGCCGAGCCGCACGATGTCCTCGGTGGCGCGGCCGGCGATTCGTTTGCCGTCAAAAAGGATGTCGCCGGTCATCCGCACCATCCGGCACAAGGCGCGCAACGTCGTCGTCTTGCCGGCGCCGTTGGCGCCGAGCAGGGTGACGATGCCACCCTCGTCGAGCGCGAAATTGAGGCCGTGCAGCGCTTGGCTCTGGCCGTAAAAGGCGCACAGCCCGCGCACCTCGAGCATCATCGCCGAGGCTCATCCGCGGCGACGAGCAAAGTCATATCGCCTTCGGTCATCACTTGGTTCGGCCTGGCGATCCGCGCTTTTTCGGCAATGGCGCCGGCAATGCCTGGATCGCCGGGACAAGCCCGACGGCGTCGGTGACCCGGATGGCTGAGGAGGATCCCGGCCAAAGACGGGGCGGCGGCGTCACGCAAGCATTCCCCGTCACGCCGCGGCGTCTCGGGGATTGCCGAGATAGGCGCGGATCACCGCTTCGTTCTGCTGGACCGCGGCCGGCGTACCTTCGGCGATCTTGCGGCCGAAATCGAGCGCCACGACCTTGTCGGAGACCGACATGACGAGGTTCATGTGATGCTCGACGAGCAATACCGTGAGCCGCTGCTCGTCGCGCATCCGGCGGATCAGCACCCCGAGCCCGCCGACTTCCTCGTGGGTGAGGCCGCCCGCCGGCTCGTCGAGCAACAAGAGCTTGGGCCGTGCGGCGAGCGCGCGCGCCAGCTCGACGCGCTTGCGCGTGCCGAGAGGCAGGCCTTCCGGCAACTCCTCGGCGACCGCGCGCAGATCGAGCAGATCGAGCAGCCCCCACGCGGTCATCTCCAAGGCTCGCTCCTGCCGCCGGACCCACGGCAGGTGCAGCGCGTCGCTGACAAAATCGCCGCGGCTCCGCGCGTGGCCGCCGATCCTGACATTGTCGAGCACCGATTGGCGCGGAAACAACGCCAGGTTCTGGAAGGTGCGGGAAATGCCGATTTCGGCGATGCGGTGCGCCGGGCGGCCGAGCAGCGAGCGGCCCTCGAACCGGATGTCGCCGCGCACCGGCGTGTAAAGGCGGCTGAGGCAGTTGAAGAGGGTTGTCTTGCCAGCGCCATTGGGGCCGATCAACCCGAGGATCTGCCCGTCGTCGAGGTCGAACGAGACGCCGTCGAGCGCGACAATGCCGCCGAACCGCACCACGACGTCGCTGACTTCAAGCAGCTTGCCGCCGGGCGCGCGGCCGGTCATCGCCGGAAGAGAGGGAACGGGGCGGTTTCGCCCGACACGCAGCCCAGGCCGTACACGCTTTCCCGACCTCCCGTAAAAACCGGATATCGCATGCGAAACTGCCGGCCTCTGATCCTTGCGTCAAGACGGCAAACTGCAGAATCTCGGCTCAATCAGTTAACAAGAGATTTTTGATCGGCTCCCATCCCGGGGCGTCCGGCGCGTTGCCGGGGCAGCAGCGGCAGGATTGGAAGCCGGTATTGTCGCGGCTCTGGTCCTGGGATGGCTCCTGCGGGTCCGAGCCCGTGGACCAGCGAGGACGAGCAGGCGTTCGTGGAACTCTACCCCAAGCTCTGCGAACCTGACAGGCAAGCAGCCTTCGGGGTCATTGACGCACCGATCTGAACGGATGACGCCGGAGCGGAGGATGCCCCACGATTCGCGGGCCGAAGAGGGGTTCTTAAATAGCCCAAAGGTTCGGTCTCCCGGCCGTGTGGATCGCCCTCGATCGCGATCACCGCACGCTCTTTAGCGCTGGGGAGAACAAGAGCCATATCGTATCGGCTAATGGCGATCCACGACGGCACGGTGATATCAGCGTGGTTCCGCACGAGTATTGTCCGGGAAGCATCACCTCGCCCGTCGCCGCTGCCTTCCCGCTCACGGGGAGAGGCCGGAGCTGGGGCCGCTCTCGCATCAGCACCACGAGCCGAGTGCCCCGCCGGCGAAGAAGGTTCGCTGCGCGCCGGAGACATGCTACATCCAAGCTCTTCATCAACGAGGAGACCCGCGATGAAGCTGTACTACGCCCCCGGCGCCTGCTCGGTCGGCATCCATGTGCTGCTCGAAGAAATCGGCAAGCCGTACCAGGCGGAAGCCGTCAATTTCCGCGACGGCGCGCAATACAAGCCGCCCTTCACCGGCCTTAACCCGAAATCGAAGGTTCCGACCCTCGAACGCGACGATGGCTCGATCCTGACCGAATTCCCGGTCATCGCCCGCTGGCTCGCCCGCCAGAACCCGCAGGCCAATCTGATCCCGAAGGACGAGGAAGCCGACACGCGCGCGATGGAGGTCATGGAGTACGTAGTCGGCACGATCCACAGCCAAGGCTTTACGCGGCTGTTCCGCACCGAGCGCTTCGCGCCGTCGGCCGCCGACCATGAAAAGGTCAGGGAGCAAGGGCGCGAACAGATCGACAAGGGCTTCGCCGTTGTCGACAAGGCGCTGGAAGGCAAGAGCTATCTCGGCGGCAATGATTTGTCGATCGCCGACGCGGCGCTGTTCTATGTCGAGTATTGGGGAGCCAAGCGGGTCGGACTGCAACTGCCGAAGAATTGCGCCGCGCATTTCGAGCGCATGATGGCGCGTCCGGCGGTGCAGCGCGCCTTGCAGGCCGAGGGGCTGAACTGAGCTGCCCAGTTGAGGCAGCCCTCGCCCCGAGCTTCATTTCAAAGGAGTAACGGAAGATGGATCAAACGACGCCCGTACCACCGAATTGTCTCGCCGGCATCAAGGTCCTCGATCTGACCCAGTTCGAGGCCGGAACGACCTGCACCGAGGCGCTCGCCTGGATGGGTGCGGATGTCGTCAAGGTGGAGAACCCCGACGGCGGCGAGGCCGGCCGCCGCGGTGTCGCCGACCCCTATTACTTCATGATCTACAACGCCAACAAACGCTCGATCACGGTCAACCTCAAATCCGAGCGCGGCTTGGCCCTGGTCAAGGAAATGGCCAAGCGCGCCGATGTCTTTACCGAGAATTTCGGCCCTGGCGTCATCGAGCGGCTGGGTCTTGGCTACGACGTGATCAGCGCGATCAACCCGCGGATCATTTATGCCCAGGTCAAGGGCTTCGGGGCCGGCAGCCCGTATGAAAACGGCTTGTGCTTCGACCCGATCGCCCAGGCCGTCGGCGGAGCGATGAGCATCACCGGCGAACCTGGCGGCAAGCCCCTGAAGCCAGGGCCGACGATCGGCGACACCGGCACCGGCATGCTGCTGGCGTTCAGCATCGTCGCAGCACTCTATCAGCGGAATACCACCGGGAAAGGCAGGCAGCTGCAGGCGGCGATGCAGGACTCGGTCATGCATTACAGCCGCGGCATGTTCATAAGGCAGGCGCAGAGCGGCCAGGCGGCGCCGCGCCGGCCGGCCGGCGGCAATTGCCCCTCGGGCATCTATCCGTGCAAGCCCGGCGGCCCGAACGACTACGTCTACCTGCTGACCAGCCGCGCCAACCCGCAGCATTGGCCGCGATTGTTAAAGCTGATCGGCCGTGAGGATCTGCTCGGCGATGCGCGCTATGACAAGCCCGCCGCACGGCTAGAGCGCGAGGCCGAGGTTGACGAGATCATCGCGGAATGGACCCGCCAGCACACCAAGGAAGAGGCGATGGCGCTGATATCAGGCGCCGGGGTGCCGGCGGGCGCGGTGTTCGACTCGATGGAATTGACCAACGAGCCAAGCTTCTGGCAGCGCGGCATCCTGCAAACGATGCACCACGGCGACTGGCAGATGCCGATGACCACCTGGCCGGTGCGCTTTGACGGCGCGCCGGCGCCGGTTAAGTCGGCGCCCCTGCTCGGCGAGCATACCGCCGAGGCGCTCGGCGACTGGCTCGGGCTCGGTTCCGACGAAGTCGAGACGCTGCGTCGCGACGGCGTCGTCTGAGCCGGCTCAGAAAACGATGCCAGCCGGGGACAGGGCGGACGAGGTGTC
>DATMKU010000166.1:0-9476 GCA_035570935.1 Allostellaceae bacterium | reverse complement strand
CACTGCATATTGCGGGTCGATCGAGCGGTGCCAGTTCCTGGCGTAAGGCGGCTGCTGGTTGGCCTCGGAATTGGGGTCGCTCAAGCGCTCGACCAATTTTGCGTCCTGCAACTCTTTCAGCAAAGCGGGCGTACGGTCGATGATGAAGATCGGTTTGCCGCGCCATTGGACGATGACTTGCTGGCCCGGCGCAACCTTGCTCAGATCCACGTCGACCGGGCCGCCGGCGGCGAGAATGTCGGCGGCGGGGTTCAGCGAGTCGATCACCGTATAGGCGGTCGCCACGACGGCGACCGCGCCGACCGCACCGGCGACGAGTACCAGAAAGTCGCGGCGGCTTTGTTGATGATCGCCCGAGGCGGCCATCGTGCCTTGGAAAGAGTGGGCTTCGTCGGACATCGCGTTTTCCGCCGAGCGGCGGACCCTTGTGGACAACGGGTCAACCGTAACGATCGAACCGCCGTTTCGTCCCGCTCCCTATGGTCGCACCCGCAGACCGCGGCTCTGGAAAATTCGGCACGGCGGATGATACGCTGCGCCCGCGCAGATCTGGGCCTGCCATCGACACGCGCACGACCGAAAGAGCCCGACATGAAAATCGCCCGCATCGAGACGTTCATCCTCGGCACCGGCAGTTCGAAGGACCTGCTGTTCTGCCGCGTCGAGACCGAGGATGGCCTCTACGGCTGGGGCGAGGCCTATGTCACGCACGGCAAGGAGAATGTCGTCGCCGAATGCATCCGGGCGATGATGCCGCACCTGATCGGCCGCAGCGCCTTCAACATCCGGCACACCGGCCAGATCGTCTTCGAGGATTTCGCGATCAAGCGCGGCTCGCCGGAACTGCTCTCGGCGTGGAGTGCGGTCGAGATCGCGTCTTGGGACATCCTCGGCAAGCGCGCCGGCCTGCCGGTCTACAATTTGATCGGCGGCGCCTCGCGCGAACGCATCCGCATCTACGCCAATGGCTGGTCGCGTGGTGCCACGATCGACGAACGCGTCGAATGCGGCTTGAAGGTCAGGGCAATGGGCTTTACCGCCGCGAAGTTCGATCCGTTCCCCGGCCCGTGGCGGACCTATGTCGATCGCCGGGACGAGGATTTCGCGATCGACTACGTCCGCGCGATGCGCCAAGCGCTGGGGCCCGATTTCGAATTGCTGATCGAGGCGCATCGCCGCTTCGCCCCGGCGCACGCGATTCGCATCGGCCATCGGCTGGCCGAGCTCGGCATCGACTGGTACGAGGAGCCGTGCCTGTCGGAGAACATCGACCTCGTCGCCGAGGTGCGCCGCGCGGTAGCGGTCCCGATCGTCACCGGCGAGGCGATCTGCACCAAGGAAGCGTTTTTCGAGTGCCTGGCAAAGCGCGCCGCCGACATTCTGAACCCCGACATCTGCGTTGTCGGCGGCATCACCGCGATGCTCGACATCGCCGCGATGGCGCAGCCCCAGGCTGTAGTCATGGCGCCGCACAACTACAACAGCACTCTCGTGGGCCTGGCCGCGACCGTGCACCTGTCGGCGGTGATCCCAAATTTCCGCATCGCCGAGTATTTCGTCAATTTCCGCGACCTGTGCCAGGAAATCTCCACCGTCTCGCTCAAGGTGGAGGACGGCTGGATCGACTTGCCGACGGCACCCGGCCTCGGCGTCGACATCGACATCGACAAATTGCGCGCCCACCCGCACCAGGAAGCGAGCGTTCACGGCTTCCGCCAATACTGGGAGGAATACCCGCGCAAAGGCTACGCGCCCAGCCTGCGCGGATGAGCTGGCGAGCGCCGGCCCCGCCCGCCCGCTCGCGTCTTCGCGTGCCGGCCTCGGTGGCGTCGCGATGACTATTCCGGCGCCGTTCGACCGCTACCGGGGCGAGGTTTTGCCCGAGTGGATCGACATGAACGGCCACATGAACCTCGCCTACTACACGGTGCTATTCGACTACGCCACCGACCTCATGTTCGAAACGATCGGCATCGGCCGCCACTACAAGGACGCCACCGGGCACGGCACCTTTGTCGCCGAGACCCACAATCGCTACGAAAACGAATTGCTGGCCGGCGAGCAGGTATCGGTCGCCAGCCAGATTCTCGGCGCCGACGACAAGCGCATCCATCTGGCGCACGAGATGTTCCGGCTCGCCGACGGCCGGCGAGCGGCCACCCAGGAGCTGATGTTTCTGTCGATCGACCTCGGCCGGCGGCAGGTCGTGCCGTTCCTGCCCGAGGCGCATGACAATTTGGCCGCCGCGGCTGCCGCCCACGCCGGCCTGCCGCGGCCCAACTGGTCGGGACGCCGGGTCGCGATGCCGATGCCGGGCCGGTGAAGCGCTCGGGCATTCGACGATCGCGCCGTCAGCGCGACGCGTTGTGGATCAGATAGTCGGCGAAATCTACTGGCTTCAGCTTGATTTCGAGGCGTCCGCCGTCGCCCGAGAGCGCGCGCGTGACCAGGATATGGTTTTCGACCTGGGGTGCGGTCAAGCGAAAGACGCCGACCGCCCCTTTGAGTTTTGGATAGAGGTTGGGGTCGATCATCTTTTCCTTGCGGGAGAGCCGGGTCACCGCCTCTTCCTCGCCGAGATCCTCGACCGCGCGGGTGCGGACGATCGTCCAATCCGATTCGCCGGCCCATCCCGCGGCGGCGAGCGCTTTCGGGTTCGCTTCGGACACCCCAACCTTGTAGACGTGCCGGCCGAGCCCGACATCCGACGCCCAGCGGGCGAGCTTGGCGCTGCGCGCCACATAGAGATATTCCACCGCGTCCCTCCCGCTGCAGCACAGGAATAGCGAGGATCGGTCAGCCGTTTTAGCCAAGATTCGACCGCAAATCCAATGACCGGGATCCTGGCATGCCCTTCCTGATCGGAGCCGCCACAGTTGCTACCACGTTGTTGAGTATGGCACTGGGACAGATCGACACCGGTTTCGAGGCGTTTGGCGTACTGCTCGCCGCCGCCGTGTTGATGACCCTCAGAGCGGAATAACCGCTCGGCCTCGGGTGCGCCCGTTCGTCGCAGCCGTGGGCGAAGCGGCGCTCCGCGGCACTTCCCCAGCGCCAATCTGCTGCTGCTGCGCCTCGGTTACGAAGTGACACAAACGAACATGTTTCGATAAACTCCCCTCCAAGGCCTGAGCCGAGGCGAGGGTTGGGGGGTTCAAAGAGTGCGACGATTTATCGTTGCCGGCGCATGCGTGCTGGCCGTGGGTCTCATTGCGCTGGCAAGTACTCCGGCGGCGGCGATCGGGCTGGATCCCGCCTTTCACCAGGGCTTGCTGGGGCCACAAAAGGCGTTAGGGGTTGTCGTCTGGAACCATGGGCGCTCGCTAGACACCGAAGACTATAAATCGCCGACGCCGCCCTATCTTCGGGTGCTGCGCGATACCGGCTGGGATGTAATGAGGTTCGACCGGCTGCGCGACGGCGACACCTTGGATTCAAGCTCGCGCAGGCTGGCCGAAATAGCGGCTCAACTCAAACAGCGAGGTTACCGGCGGATTGTGCTCGCCGGGCAGTCTTTCGGCGCGTTTCTCGCCTTGATGGCAGCCGACGATTCAACCGCCGTCGACGCGGTGGTGGCGACCGCCCCCGCCGCGTTCGGCGATTTCCAGGAGTATTACGACACCTGGCGTCTCAACGCGACGCGGCTCTACCCGCTGCTCGAACATCTCAAGCGGGCGCGGGTGATGCTGTTCTTCTTTCATGGCGACGACTTCGACCCAGGAGGACGCGGCGAAGCAGCGCGCTTGATCCTGTCGCAGCGCCGAGCGGGCTTTGCTGTGGTCGACCAGCCGGCTTACCTGGCGGGTCACTGGATCTCGTCGAGCGGGGCCTTTTTGCGCCGCTTTGGCGACTGCATCCGTGAATTCGCCGATGACGACGCGCTGCGCGGCGAACTTGTCTGCAAGCCCGTTTGGGGGGAGGCGCCGAGCGCCGAATTGCGGCTGCCGCCGGAGCTCGTCCACCCGCAGGTTGCAGCGCCAAAGCTGACCGCGCTGATGGGCGCCTCGGCGCGCGCGTATCCGGCGATGCCCGGGATCGATCGCGGCCCGTCGGCTGACGATACGTGGTACGGATTTTACCCGAACGGGCGCGAGGTGCTGATTGCGATCGAGGCGGTGAGCGGGCGCGATCTGACCGCCGTCTACGCGATAGGGCCGGGGATCGACAAGAATGAGCCGGCCGAATGGAGCCGGCGAACCGGCCGGATCGACCGCGATGAGCTGGTTTTCGCGCAGCAGGGCGAAAGCACGCTGCGCTTCCGCCCGCGAGAGGATGACGGGCTCAGTGCCACCTGGATCTCACCCGACGGGACGACAAAGATGAAAGCGGGGCTGCGGCGCATCGATCCGTTGTCCTTCCTGGTCCGCGCCGCCGCGCGTTAAAGGTCACCCCCAATAGCGGCCGCTGCCGCCGATGGCGACGACGATCAGTCCGAGCACAAGGTTGATCGTCACGATCGTTCTAATCTGGCCGAGCTGACGCCCGCCCTCGACCCAATCCCGGCGCGCCACCGCCGCCCGAAGCCTGCGCCAGGGTGCGAAATAAAGGTGCAAAAAAAGCAGCACCATGACGATGCCGAGCTCCTGCATCAGGTTGATGTAGAACGGGAGCGCGCGAAAGCCGCCATAGACGCCGAAGACCAGGGCATATCCGCTCGCCAGCAGCAGGACGATCGCCGCGATCACCCAGGCGAAGAAGCGACCGAACACGCGCGACCACAGCGGTAGGCGCGCTGCCGGGTCGAGTACTGCCGCGGCCGGCCGCAATACCTGATGGGCAAAGAACATCCCGCCGACCCAGACGACGGCGGCGAGGATATGGACGATCAGCGCCGGGATCGCGAGCCCCGCCGCGCCAGCCATCGGTCAGCCGCCATAGGCAGGAGATTTGCGAGCGTAACCGCCGAACGCGTCGAGCATCCGCCCGCGCCAGGCGGCGACAGGATCATCTGCGGCGAGCAATTCAAAATCGCTGATCGCGCGCGCCCACTGAAACGCGCCAAAGACGACGTAATCGGCATAGGCGGGCATCTCGCCGGCGAGGAATTTCTGCCGCTCGACGGTGCGACGCAGCGGCGCCAGGCTGTCGCGAAAAGCCGGCAGCCGCGCCTCGCGGTCGTTGACGACATTTTCGAGCGTCGTCCCGAGCCGTTCTTCGCGCGACTGGCGGAAATAGGCCTGATCCTTCGGCGCCGAATGCCGGCAGATGTCGAGCACGACAAACCCGACCAATCCCGGCTGCAATACCGTCTCGGTCCAATTCTGGACAAACCGGGTCAGCGCTTTTCCAGTCGCGTCGCCGAACAGCGACGGGTGATTTGAATAATGCGTTTCGAGGTACTCGGCGATCGCCGAGGAATCATGTACCACCCGGCCGTCATCGACGATGACCGGCACTCGCCCCTGATTGGGTTGCGGCAGCACGTCCTTTTCGGTGAACCGCCATGGAATTGTCTCGACCTCCAGCCCCTTATGGGCGAGCGCCATCTTGGTGCGCCAGCAGAATGGACTAAACCGCCGATCCGCCTCCGCCCCGGCGAGATCATAGAGGGTAATGGCCATGGCTTTCTCCGCAGGATGCCGATGGTGGCCACTATGGCCGCCCGCGGGGTCGAGGCAAAGCCCTCTGGCTGCCGCTCCATTTCTTGGCATCCGGTCGGCCGCAGACCCTTGCCGAGGTAAGGTTGGGCCGGCCGCTCCGCTCGCGCCGCCTCCGACCGAGTGACCTTCGGGGGGCCGGGAACAGCCTGCGGTTTGGCTCGACGACGTTACCGGCGGCTTAGGCCGTCTTGCCGCGCCGGCTAAGCTGACGCAGCGACAAGGCATGCAGCAGGATAGAACTCGGTACGGCGAAGGCGGGGATCATCACATTCGGATAGAGCCCGCCGGCTGTGTTGGGAATGCTCGGAACGATCAGCTGCAGCGGCCCAGGGGCGATCATCAACCCAATCGCGACCGCGACGGTGAAGTCGAGAAGACCGAAGACATTCCAAGCAATGGCCGTCTTGCGCGCCGCCAGCGTGCCGGCGGCGAGCGAGAGCGCGACCGGAACAGCGAGCAATCCCGTCGTCACGTCGCCGACGCCCGCCGGCAACGCAAAGACGCCCGGTATGGCGCCGTGCGCCCAACCGACTAGGAAGACGCCGCCAAAGACCCGATAGAGCTGCAGCGCAATCAGCCACGCCGTCGGCATCGCGTCGAGGACTTGCCCGATCCGCTCTGAGCGCAATAGCAACGGGGTCCCGATGATCACCGGCAGGAAGATCGCGAGCGGCAGCAGCGGCAGCGGCGCATTTCCGGGCTTTAACACCCCGTTGATAGCCGCGCTCCAGATAACCGCCAGCCATAATGTGAAGGGAACCATGATCGCAAGCCAGACATTGCGCCGCTGACTCGGGGTCAATTCGGCGCGCTCGAGGCCCAGCCATAGTCCCAGCGCCAGCAAAATATGGATGAAGACGCGGGCGGCTACGGTTTGGAGGCCGCTCGCCGGCAGAATGGGAAAAGCGTAATTGACGGCGATCCATAATGCCGTCAGCGGCGCGATCCAAAGCAAGGCGCGCCATCCGCGGCGTGGGGAAACGAAGCTGGGATCGAGGGTAGCGGCTGTCATCATCGGCCTCCCGCAAATTCGGTATCGCTACCATAGTTACTATTTCAATAGGAGTCACTATGAATCCGATCGCGAGCCGGTTACCGTAGCGCGATGATCAATCGGCCCCTCGGTTCCGGTCCCTACGACATGCGCTGCCCGATTGCCCGCACGCTTGACATCGTCGGCGAGCGCTGGACGATCCTGGTATTGCGCGACCTGGTCGTCGACGGGCCGCGCAAATTCCAGGATTTCGAGCGTTCGCTTATCGGGATCAGCCCGAACACATTGTCGGCGCGTCTGAAGAGGCTCGAAGACGCGGGGATCGTTGAGCGCCGCTTTTACGAACAGCATCCGCCGCGCGCCGAATACCTGTTGACCGCAAAGGGCGAGGAGTTGCGTCCGGTGCTTCGGGCGCTGTTAGACTGGGGTCGGCGTCACACGAAATACCCACTCGCCACCGCCTAACCGGCCGCGGCCTCCGGCTCGGCTCGGCCGCGCGGTTGGCGCATCGGTTGCGGCATCCCGTTCTCGCGCGATCAAGCCAGCAAAATCTACGTGCAGCATCGGCTTGCTCGAGGATGCCGCCGAGCAGTGTTCGCGGCTCGCCGACGGCGCGGACCTCCGTTGCCGCGCCCCTTGGGATGTCGAGGCAAGGCGCCGCTCGCGTGGCGGCGGCGCGGCGGGTAAAATGGTCAGACCGTGCTCCGTCCGGAGGGTTTGCCTTGCCTACCGTCTTTGTGTTGAACGGCCCAAATCTGAATCTTTTGGGAGTGCGCGACCCCGCGGTTTACGGCCATGATACCTTGGCCGATATTGAGGCGCGCTGCCTAGTGCGGGCCGCGGCGCTCGACCTGCAGATCGATTTTCGCCAGACCAACCACGAAGGCCAGCTTGTCGACTGGATTCAAGAGGCGCGCGAATCGGCGGATGGGATCGTGCTGAACGCCGGCGCGTTCACTCACACCTCGGTCGCGGTGCTCGATGCGCTTTACGCCGCTGAGCTGCCGGTCATCGAGGTTCACCTGTCCAACATCTTTCGCCGCGAGCGGTTTAGACATCATTCCTATGTCAGCCTCGCGGCGCGCGGCGTTATTTGCGGGCTCGGCGCCCATGGCTACGAGCTGGCGCTCGAAGCTCTCGCCAACCTGATCGAGGACGCACCCGGCGAGGAGGCTCGGTGAGGTTCGGCGGACGCCGCCCCTCGCCGCTGGCGCCCGACCCCGACCTGATCCGCACCCTTGCCCAGTTGCTGGTGGAAAACGGTCTGACCGAGATCGAATATGCGGTCGGCGATCGCCTGATCCGGGTTTCTCGCGGCGCACCGGCAGCGGCGGCAGTCACGGCTCCGACTGCGGCTCCCGCGCCTCCGCTTCCGGGGGCCGGCGCGAGCGGACCCGTCATCGACCCCGGCGCGGTGACGGCACCGATGGTCGGCACCGCCTATCTGGCGCCGCAGCCGGGGACGCCGACCTTTGTCCGTCTCGGCGAAACCGTCGCCGCGGGCCAGCCGCTGCTGATCATCGAGGCGATGAAAGTGCTGAACGAAATCCGCGCGCCGCGCGCCGGCCGGATCGCGCAAATCCTGGTCGAGGACGCGCAGCCGGTCGAATATGGCGCGGTGCTGATGCTGATCGAATGATCTGTCGTAACCGATGTTCGAGAAGGTTCTGATCGCCAATCGCGGTGAGATCGCGCTGCGCATTCACCGCGCCTGCCGCGAGATGGGGATCAAGACGGTCGCCGTGCATTCGACCGCCGACGCTGGTGCGATGAATGTGCGCCTTGCCGACGAGACCGTGTGCATCGGCCCGCCGCCGGCGCGCGACAGCTACCTCAACGTCGCCGCGATCCTGTCGGCGGCGACGATCACCGGCGCCGACGCCGTTCATCCGGGGCTCGGGTTTCTCGCCGAGAACGCGGATTTCGCCGCGGCGGTCGAAGAGCACGGGTTTGTCTTTATCGGCCCCGCCCCCGAGCATATCCGGCTGATGGGCGACAAGGTCGCGGCGAAGGCCGCGGCGGCCCGGCTCGGCATCCCGACAGTGCCGGGTTCGAGCGGTGCCGTGCGCGACCCCGCCGCCGCGCAAACCGCCGCCGCCGCGCTGGGCTATCCGATCCTGATCAAGGCGGCGGCGGGCGGCGGCGGCCGCGGCATGAAGGTCGCCCGCGACCGCGCCGAACTCGCCCATATGCTGCCGATCGCCCAGAACGAGGCGGTTTCGTTTTTCGGGCGCGGCGAGGTCTACCTCGAACATTATCTCGACCGGCCGCGGCACATCGAGGTCCAGATCCTCGGCGACGGTCAGGGCGGCGTCGTTCACCTGGGCGAGCGGGACTGCTCGCTGCAGCGCTCGCATCAAAAGGTGCTCGAGGAAACGCCCTCCCCGGCGCTCAACGCCGAGGAGCGCGGCCGGATCGGCGCGCTCGCCGTCGGTGCGATGCGCACGCTCGGCTATCGCAGCGCCGGCACCCTCGAATTTCTCTACCAGGACGGCGAATTCTTTTTCATCGAGATGAACACGCGGCTTCAGGTCGAGCACACGATCAGCGAGATGGTCAGCGGCGTCGACATCGTGCGCGAGCAATTGCGCATCGCCGACGGCGCCCCGCTCGGTTATCGCCAGGCCGAGATCCGCCTCTCCGGCCACGCCATCGAATGCCGGATCAACGCCGAGGATCCCGTGAGCTTCCGCCCGTCGCCCGGTCGGGTCACGGATTACCATGCGCCGGGCGGCCTCGGCGTGCGGGTCGACAGCGCGCTCTATCAGGGCTGCACCGTGCCGCCCTATTACGACAGCCTGATTTCGAAACTCGTCATCCACGGCAAGACCCGCAACGAATGCCTGATGCGGCTGCGCCGGGCGCTCGAGGAATATGTGATC
>DATMKU010000165.1:0-5671 GCA_035570935.1 Allostellaceae bacterium | reverse complement strand
AACAGCACCGTGCCGAAGAGGGCGAGGCTGATCCCGGTCGAGACGATGACGATGTATTTCCAGGCGGCCTCGATGCTTTCGGCGGCGCGCTCAAAGGCGATCAGAAAGGTGCTGACGAGCGTCGTCAGCTCGATCGCGATCCAATAGATCGCGGCATTGTTCATCAGCGGGCTGACGAGGATCGCCAGCGCGAACCCGGCGAACAGCGCGTAAAAGGACGGCAGCCGCTCGTCCTCGCCGACGAGCGGCATATAACCGATGGCATAGATCGACGACAGCAGGTAAACGACCGCGGCGCACAGCACGACCCAGCCGCCCGGACCGTCGAAAATGACCCAGCCGTCCCAATAATGGTATGGCCCGCCACGGCTCAGCACCGTCAGGGGCACGGCCGCCGCGAAACCCACGACCGAGGCGGCGAGGTTCAGCGCCGCGGCTTGGCCCGGACGCACCGCGGTGCAGCCAAGTGCCGCCAAGGCCGGGGCCGCGACGAGGACGAGCAGCAGGGCGCCGACCACTCTAACCCACCAGCCGCTTCAATCCGGCGGTGCTGGCGGTGCCGAACTGCGTCAGCAGATAACGCACCAGCACGCCGAGGCACGCGACCGCGGCCAGCACATCGGCGAGGATCACCAGTTCGATCAGCAATGGCATCCCCGGGATCAGGATCTGGGCCCCGAGCCGGACCCCGTTTTCGAGCACGAGCAGCCCAAAGATCTGGCTCACCGCCTCGGTGCGGATGGCGAGCATCAGAAAGCCGATCAGCACCGTCGCCATCATCACGGTCAGCGCCAATATCGCGACCGTCCCGCCGAGGCCGAGCGGGCCGGCGAGCGCATGCGACACGAACAGGGAAAAAATCACCGCCAGCGCGCCGACGACCAGCGCCGAGGCCGGCCGCAGGGTTTCGTGGAGTTCGCGCGCGATCTGCAGCCGCCGGATCATCCGCCATATCAGATAAGGCAGCACCAGGCCGCGGAACAGCGCCGTCAATGCCGCGATCAGATAGAGGTCCGGCGCTTGCGCGAAATAGCCGACCGCGGCCCCGAGCGCGGCGATCGCCCAGGACTGCGCGGCAAAAGCATAAAGGTAATTGTCGAGCCAGCGCGATCCCAGCATCACAAAAGCGAGCAGCAGGGTCGCGATCGCCGTCAAACTGAACAGCGAGGAGGCGAGCGGGTCGAGCGGGGCCGGCAGCATGATTAGAGCTGCGTCCCGATGATCGCCAGCACCGCCAGCAGAAACGACGCGGCGAGCGGCTCCTGGTAGCGGTAAAAGCGCAGCCGCGATTGCGCCGTGTCGACAAAGACGACGACCAGCGCCACCAGCAGAAACTTGCCGAGCAATGCCGCAAGCGACGCCGCCGTACCGAGCGCGCTGCCCTGGTGCGACAGCCCCCACGGCAAGACCAGCACATTGCTGAAAATCGTGTAGAGGATGAATTGCTTCATCATCGACGCCCATTTCAGCACGGCCAGCATCGGCCCCGAATATTCGAGGATGCGGGCCTCCTCGATCATGTACACTTCGATATGCGTGTTCGAATGGATCGGCAGCCGGTCGGTCTCGACCAGCAGCAGGATGAAGAACGCCGCCACCAGAAAGAGATGCGCCGGGCTCCAGTAAACCGCCGGGCTGCCGACCAGCAAATGGTTGACGACAAAGGGCAGCATCGCCTTTGCCAACAGCGTGATGCCGACAAACACCAGGATCAGGGTCGGCTCGGCGAGGATCGCCACCATGACCGCGCGGCTCGACCCGATGCCGCCATAGGCGCTGCCGCTGTCGAGACCGGCGAGCACGATCACAAACGATCCCAAGGTCAGGATCAGGCCGCCGCCGAGGATGTCGCCCATGTCGGAGAGCGGCAGCGGAAAATCGGTCAAGACCGGGATCAGGATCGGCACCGTCAGCATCGCGGTAAAGGCGACGACCGGCGCCGCCCAGTAAATCCACGACGCGGTCTGTGGCGCCACGATCTGCTTATGAAACAATTTCCACAGATCGCGATAGGGCTGGAGTATTCCGGGGCCCTGCGCGCGCTGGACTCGCTCCTCGAATTGCACGATCGCGCCCTGCAGCAACGGCGCAAAAGCGAGCACGGTCAGCACCTGCGCAATCTGCAAGAGGATGTCGCGCGGGCTCATCGCGGGCAGTCGCCGCGAATGACCAACGTCAGGAGCATATAAATGCGCACCACCCCTCCCGATCTCGCCGAGATCTCGTCAGGGGTCATCAGCCATCGGGGCGGTTACACGGCGAACCCCATCGCCGGGAACAGCAGATAACGTTGCGCCCGCCCGGCTGTCAACGGCGAAGGGCTGTCACCGGAGGGCTGGCCGCCCGCCTTGACGCCGGCAAAGACCGGGCCGCACTATCCGCGATCGGACCAGACTGGGGAGGACAATGCGATGGCCGAAATACGCGTGGTTGCGAGCGGCCTGCGGTTTCCGGAAGGGCCGGTGGCGATGGCCGACGGCTCGGTCATATTGGGTGAGATCGCCGGCGCCGCGGTGACCCGCATTGCGCCCGACGGCACAAAATCGCCGATCGGCAACGCCGGCGGCGGACCAAACGGGCTCGCCACCGGCCCCGACGGCGCGCTTTACGTCTGCAATAACGGCGGCAATGAATACGCGCAGGGCGGGTTTTTGTCGACCGGGCCGTCCACGGACTACCGCGGCGGCTATATCCAGCGCATCGATTTGCGGAGCGGCGCGGCGCGGGTGCTCTACAGCGAATGCAACGGGCACAAATTGTCGGCGCCGAACGACATCGTCTTCGACCGCCAGGGCGGATTCTATTTTACCGATCTCGGCAAAAGGCGGGCGCGCGACCGCGATCATGGCGGGCTTTATTACGCGCTGCCCGACGGCTCGAAGATCGTCGAGCTGGTCCATCCGATGCTGAGCCCGAACGGCATCGGCCTGTCGCCGGACGAGAAGACGCTTTACGTCGCCGACACCGAATCCTCGCGGCTTTTCGCCTACGATATTGCCTCGCCGGGCGTTCTGCGCACCGAGCCGTTCCCCGCCCCCTATGGCGGCCGCCTTGTCTGTGGGCTGCCCGGTTTTCAGCGCTTCGACAGCCTCGGGGTCGAAGCCGGCGGCAATATCTGTGTGGCGACCCTGGTCACCGGCCATATCACCGTCGTCGCTCCCGACGGCCGGGTCGTGCGCCAAGTCAAGATGCCGGATGTCTACCCGACCAACATCTGCTTTGGCGGCGGCGATATGAAAACCGCATACATCACCCTCTCCGGGACCGGCCAGCTCGCCGCGATGGCCTGGCCCGAACCCGGCCTCCGCCTCAATTTTTCGGGGTAGGGCCGCTGCTGTTTAAGCCCTTTTCTTCACCGTCGCCCCCGCGCAAGCGGGGGTCCAGGGCAACTGTCGTGGCCGATGGCCCTTGGGTTCCCGCTTTCGCGGGAATGACGGTCAAACCTATGATACTGCCGGATTCTCTTTCCAAATACTTTAGTTAGTGGAGGGATTATCAGGGAAGGATGACCCAGGCTCTCGCTTAATCTGTCTTCTAGCTTAAGGAGATTGCGAATGCCGCTGATCCTCTACTATGCACCGTCACGTAGGGCACCAGCGAGCAGGTGTTCGGTGCTTCCGGCGCGGCACCCAATTCAACCTCGATGTCTCGCAGTTCAAGAATTGTATGTCTCATTTCGAGCTGATGAGGCAGCGGCCGAGCGTACGGAAATTGCTCGACTATGAGCGGGAGGTGCAGACCGCGTTCGCCGCGGTGGCCTGAATCCAGAGCTCTGCGCCATTCAAGCTCTTGGCGGCTTCCCTGCATGAGAGTTTATTTGGACGGACGCATTCGAGGAGACATCCGATGAAAGCCGCCGTGTTTCACGCCGCGAACCAGCCGCTGACGATCGAGGAGGTCGCGGTCAACAAACCCGGGCCGCGCGAGGTGTTGCTCCGCACGGCTTTCGCCGGGTTGTGCCACAGCGATTTGCATTTTATCGACGGTCTCTATCCGATCCCGACACCCTGCGTGCTCGGCCACGAATCGTCGGCCATCGTCGAGGCGGTGGGCGACGGCGTGACCTATGTCAAGCCGGGCGACCACGTCATCACCTGCCTGTCGGTGTTTTGCGGTACTTGCCCGCAATGCCTGACCGGTCACCCGAATTTGTGCGAGAACACCGAGGTCAAGATGCTGCCCGGTGTGGCGCGCCGCATGACCTGGAACGGGCAGCAGCTGAACCAGGCGTTCAACCTCTCCTCTTTCGCCGAACAGATGCTGGTGCACGAGAACTCGATGGTGAAGATCGACGACGACATCCCGCTCGACCGCGCGGCCCTCGTCGGATGCGGTGTGATGACCGGGGTGGGCGCGGTGTTCAACGCCGCCAAGGTCGAGCCGGGCTCGACGGTGGCGGTGATCGGCTGCGGCGGCGTCGGGCTGTCGGCGGTCAACGGGGCGGCCCTTGCCGGCGCCGAGCGCATCATCGCGATCGATACCGTCGCCTCAAAGCTGGAGCTCGCACGCGAGCTCGGCGCCACCGACACCTTGAACGCAAGCAACGCCGATCCGGTCAAGATGGTCAGGGAGATGACCGGCGGCGGCGTCCACTACTCGTTCGAGGCGCTCGGCACCAAGGCCACCGCCGAGCAGGCTTTTCAAATGCTGCGCGGCGGCGGCACCGCGACGATTATCGGCATGGTGCCGTTTGGCGTGAAGATCGAATTGCACGGCTATGACTTCCTGCGCGATCGCAAGATTCAAGGAACCTCGATGGGCGGCAACCGCTTTCGGGTCGACATGCCGCGTCTGTTGTCGCTGTGGCGCCAGGGCCGCTTGAAGCTCGACCACCTGATCTCCGGCAGGCTCAAGCTCGACCAGATCAACGACGGCTTTGCCGCGCTCAAATCGGGCGCGCCGGTGCGGCAGCTGATCGATTTCGCCGCCACCTGAGCCGCCGCGATCTGACCCGCCGCGATCTGACGCACCGCCGGCGGCTGCCGTAAACGCGGTTCGGCCGCGGCTCCCTCACCAGGGGGTCGGAGGATTGCCGGTTGTCGCGCCGTCGCTGTTCGACAGCCGGCTGCCGCGGTTCAAGCGCCAGCGCGAACCGGGTTTGAGGATGTCGAAGGCGCCGCCCGCCTCGTCGCCGGCGGGCGGGTCGGCCTCCACCGCCGGCGCGCTCGCGGCGTCGGGGTCCGTGCGTTCCCCGGTCGGTTGTCCCTCGGCCGGCTCGCCAGCGCCGGGCGGCTCAGCCTCCGCGGGCGGCGGGGCCGCGGCGACAAACCCCGGGTGATCCTCGCGGATGTGCCTGACCGCAAACTCCGAGGCGGCGCGCTCGAGCGTTTCGATCACCGCGAATTCGGCGTCGAGCGCCTCTTTCTCTTCGGCATAACGGGTTTCGATCTCGGTGCGCCGGCGCTCGATCCGGCCCTTCGCCTGCATGACGTCGTTCGAGTTGATGGTCCACATGGGATGACCATGAAATGCGGAAGCGATCCGCCAGTTTCGCCACAGCAGTGTTGATAGAGCGTTAAGGCCGGCGGTCGGAAGTTGATCCGCCCTGCCGATTTCGCCACCGGATGCTCCTCAAGACGCGCCCCACGTCGCGAACAAACCGCCCCGTCAACCCTTCGTCAACAAAGGCGGCCGAAACTCGTCCTCCGAGTGCTATCGCCGGACAGCACGG
>DATMKU010000164.1:0-2789 GCA_035570935.1 Allostellaceae bacterium | reverse complement strand
CTCGTGTGGCTGGTCGATGAAGAGGCGTATCCCGACCGATGATCGCCGATCGCGACCGGCTGAAGCGCGCGGCGGCCTTGCGTGCGATCGAGGAGGTCGAGGACGGCATGGTCCTCGGTCTCGGCACCGGCTCGACTGCCGCCTTTGTCGTCGAAGGATTGGCGGCGCGCGTCAAGGCGGGACTCCACATCGTCGGCATCCCGAGCTCCGAGCGGACCGCGGCGCAGGCGCGCCGGCTCGGCATCCCGATCGCGACCTTTGCCGAGTACCAACAGCTCGACCTGACGATCGACGGCGCCGACGAGGTCGAACTCGGCACCCTCCATTTGATCAAAGGGCTGGGCGGGGCATTGCTGCGCGAAAAGATCGTCGCCGCGGCGAGCCGGCGGCTCGTCATCGTCGTCGATCAGGAAAAGCTGGTGGAGCGGTTGGGCGAGCACACCCCGGTGCCGGTCGAGGTCACCCAATTCGGCTGGCAGACCACCGCTGCCGCCCTGTCGGCGCTGGGCTGCCTTCCCGAGCGGCGATACACCTCCGACGAGCAACCTTTTGTCACCGACGGGGGCAACTTCATTCTCGACTGCCGGTTCGGCGCGATCGCCAATCCCGGCGCACTCGAAGAACGTATCGCGATGACGGTCGGCTCCGTCGAAAACGGATTGTTTGTCGGGCGCAGTTCGATGGTCGTCGTGGCCTTGACCACGGGGATCGAGGTGTTGATCCCACCCCCCAAGGAATAAGGCATGAGAAAGATCTCGCTCGTCGTTTCCGATGTCGACGGCACGCTCGTCACCACCCAAAAGACACTAACGCCGGGCGCGATCGCCGCTGCCGGCCGGCTGCACGACGCCGGGATCGCGTTTTCGATTTGCAGCAGCCGCCCGCCCTTCGGCCAGCGCATGCTGATCGACCCGTTGCGGCTGGCGCTGCCGTTCGGCGGATACAATGGCGGCGCGATCGTCAACCCCGATCTGTCGCCGGTCGAGCAGAAATTGCTGGACCCCGACGCCGCGCGCGACACGGTCGCGATGCTCGAAGACCACGGCATCACCAGCATCTGGGTGTTTACCGGCGGCGAATGGCTGATCCGCGACCGTGCCGGCGACTACGTCGATCTCGAAATCCACACGATCCAGACGCCGCCAACTGTTGTCCCGTCCTTCGACGGCCGGCTCGCTGCGGTGTCCAAGATCGTCGGCGCGAGCAATGGCCATAACCGTATAGCGACCGCAGTCACCGCCGGACAAGCGGCACTCCAGGGCCGCGCTACGGTCCTGCGCTCACAGGCTTATTACTGCGACGTGACCCCGCCCGGCATCGACAAGGGACGGCTCGTCGACCTCCTGGCCGAGCGCTTGGCGGTGCCGCGCGAGGAGATCGCCGTCCTCGGCGATATGGGTAACGACGTCGAAATGTTTCGCCGCGCCGGCTTGGCCATCGCGATGGCCAACGCCACTCCGGAAGTGAAGGCGCTGGCGCAGGCGATTACCCTGTCCAACGACGAAGACGGTTTTGCCGCGGCTATCGACCGCTACATCCTGGGCTGAGGGAAGCCGCCCGGTTGGGCGGCCTCCGCAAGGGCCGCAGGTTGCAGGTTTACCGCCCGTTGCCGGTCGAATAATTCTGCGGCGGCATCGACGAGCCGTTCGACGATTCCCCATCGCCCTGATTAAAGCTGCCGACGCATTGCTGATGGAGCTGCGGATCGGTGATCGGTCCGCATTCGATCCGCATCCGCTGCGCGCGGAAGCGGGGGTTGCTCTGCACCAAACGGCTGTAATGCTCGCTCTCAACGACGTTCCGCCGAGGAGACCACGTCCCCGACCGCTCGACGCCGCTGCTCTGCGGGCCGTTCGTCACCACTTGTTCGCCCGGCGCATACTGAGCGTGAGCGGCCGGGATGGCTGCAACTGCGGTGACGCAGGCCGCTGCAAACGCCAAACTCGTCATACTTTTAAGCAACATGACCGTCGCCTCCTTGCGTGTGGGTCATGTCGGCGAACGCGGCCAGCGGCGGGATTGTTCCGAGCGAGCCCTCCGGCCGCCGCAAAGAACACTTTTGACACGTGGCCGCTCGGCGGCTTCTCACGCTTTGGTAGGCGACCGCGATCTTGGTCAAGCCGCGAACACCGAGTTGGCGAGCCAATGGCTGCGCACGTCAAGTTAACCGAAAATTCAACCAACCCCGCCAACCTGCTTCCAATCGTCCGGCGGTTGCTTCGGAAATCTCGGCTGCAAGAAGGTAATGCGGCGACTCGTTCAAAACGCAATAGATGCCGTCAGATACGCGCGCTGGCTCACCCGCGAGCGCCTGTTGCGCTGGGGAAAGTCTGCGCACTGGTTTCGATTGTTTTGCTAGCCTATGACGCTGCCGTACATCCCGCAACGAGCGTCACCAATGGCAGGGATTTTTTCGAGTTTGGGTCAAACACCGTATTGGCCATTGCCGGCCGTGCGGAAGCCGCATACGTGGCCGGACCGCATCACACATTGGACCAGTCGCTGACCTACCCGCCGATCATAATGCTGCTGTGCTGGTCGCTTGCCGCATTGTCGTACGGCGATGCGCTGCTGGTCTGGGTCACTCTTGGAGTAGCGCTGTTCGCCCTAGTCCTTTGTCTCGACTGGTCGGTTGGCCGATGGCTGCCCTAGTGCACTGGCTCAGTCGGAAGATTCGTACTGAAGGGCGGGACTGTGGCATGCTGATGCATGGCTCAGGAACTCTGTGTGATCGTCTCCAGCGAAGAGCGGGCGGGGCTTGCCGCGTTGGTCGCCGACCGCAATCGCCC
>DATMKU010000163.1:0-3856 GCA_035570935.1 Allostellaceae bacterium | reverse complement strand
TCGACAGCACTCGCCTGCCCCGCGGCGGGTTGGATCGCGATCACCGAATGCATGGTCGCGACTTGGTTGGCCGCCGCCAACACCCGCGCCGACAAGGGAGGCTTCGACACGATCACCGCGGAAGCGCCGCTGGTGGCGAAGACGTGGCGATGGTCTTCGACGGTATTGGTGACATAGGCCGGCACGGTGATCGCGCCGGCGCTCATGATGGCGAAATCGGCGATGACCCATTCCGGCCGGTTTTCGGCGACCAGCGCCACCCGCTCGCCGCGGCCGATACCGAGCGCCGCCAGCCCTCGCGCCAGCCGCCGCACCTCGCGCGCCGCTTCGGCCCAGCTGAGCGATTGGTAACGGCCGCCGCGCTTGGCCCACAAAAACGGCTTGTCGCCAAGCCGCGCTGCTTGTTCGAAAAACATCGCCGGCAGACTGCGGCAGCTGTCGTAATCCATCCTTCGAGCATCCCTTTCCACCGCGCTTTTATGGGCTTAATGCAACTGGCGGAATAGGCGGCATGCGGCCCGGCGCGAAGTTAAACCGGGACACGCGGTTCGAGCTGTCGAAATCAGCCTGCCCTAAACGTCGTCTCGGTGGGCGCCGGCAGTCGGTTGCCCGACTACGGAGGAGCGGTACCGATGCAATACATGCTGTTGATTTATGGCGAAGAGCGGGCGGCCGAGAGCGTGCCGCGCGAGCAGATGACCGAGATCATCAACGCCTACAGGGACTATAGCCAGGCGTTGCGCGACGCCAGGGTGTGGGTCGCGTCCAACCGGCTGAAGCCGACCTCGGCCGCGACCGCCGTGCGGGTCAGCAACGGCCATACCCAGCTGCTCGACGGGCCGTTCGCCGAGACCAAGGAGCAGCTCGGCGGCTATTACCTAATCGACGTGCCCGATCTCGACGCCGCTCTGTCTTGGGCCGCGCGCTGCCCCGCGGCGGGTTCCGGCACGGTCGAGGTTCGTCCGGTTTGGATGATGTGAAAGGAATGACGGCGGAGTAGGCAGCGGCGAGGGGGGTGCGGCTGACGTTGGCCGTTTTTGCCCGGCCCGTTGGCCAGCCCGGCTCCGCCGCATTTTCTGCGCTGACGATCTTGTGCGCCCGGGAAAACGGCGTGCTCAGCGCCGAGGTCGGGCGTAGGCCGCATTCGCTTGGCTTGGCTCTTGGCGCCGCGGGCCCATATCTTCGGCTCTAGGTCTGCTCGGGAGGGTGCGGTGCAGGTCGAGGCGACGGCAGAAGCGGCAGCGGCGGCGACCGATAAAAAAACAGCGCTCGGGGCGTTGCCGGAATGGGATCTCGGCGATCTCTATCCCGGTCGCGACAGCCCCGAATTGACCCGCGATCTGGCGACGCTCGCCGCCGACGCCGAGGCCTTCCGAACGCGCTGTGAGGGCAAGCTCGCGGCTTTGCCGGGGGCGGAATTGGGGGCTGCGGTCGCGACCTTTGAGCGGCTGCAAGAACTGAGCGGTCGGATCATCAGCTATGCCTCGCTGGTGCATGCCGGCGATCTAGGCGATCCGGAGATCGGCCGCTTTTGCCAGACGATGCAGGAGCGGATTAGTGCGATCTCGACGACACTGTTGTTCTTTACCCTCGAATTGAATCGTCTCGACGACGCAGTGCTCGCGGCCAAGGAGGCCGACCCGGCGCTCGCCCATTATCGCCCGTGGCTGCGCGACACCCGCGCCTTTCGCCCGTATCAGCTCTCCGATGAGGTCGAGAAGCTGTTGCACGAAAAATACGTCGCCGGCCGCGCCGCCTGGACCCGGCTGTTCGACGAAACCCTCGCCGATCTGCGCTTCCCGTTCCGCGGCCAGGAATTGACCGAGGCCGAGGCGCTCGACCTGTTGTCCGACCGCGACCCGGAGGTGCGGCGGGACGCCGCCAACAACATCGGCGAGGTGCTCGGCAAAAACGCCCGCACTTTTGCGTTGATCACCAACACGCTCGCCAAGGACAAGGAAATCGAGGACCGCTGGCGGCGTTTTGCGCGGCCGATCTCGTCGCGCAACCTGTCGAATTTTGTCGAGGACGACGTCGTCGACGCGCTGATCTCGGCCGTCCGCGACAGCTACCCGCGGCTTTCGCACCGTTATTATCGGCTGAAGGCGCGCTGGTTCGGGGTCGAGGCCTTGCCATTCTGGGATCGTAACGCGCCGTTGCCGGAGGACGGCGACCGGCTGATCCCGTGGCATGAGGCCGAGGAGACCGTGCTGTCGGCCTACAACGCGTTTTCGCCTGAGTTGGCGGCGGTTGGCGGCCGGTTTTTCGCCGCACCCTGGATCGACGCCCCGGCGCGGCCAGGCAAGGCCTCGGGCGCTTTCGCCCACCCGACGGTGCCGGGCGCCCATCCTTATCTCTTGCTGAACTATCAGGGCCGGGTGCGCGACGTGATGACCCTGGCGCACGAGCTGGGCCACGGCGTCCATCAGGTATTGGCCGGGCATCAGGGCTATCTGATGGCCGATACGCCCTTAACCCTGGCTGAGACCGCTTCGGTCTTTGGCGAGATGCTGACCTTCCGCGCCCTGTTGGCGCGCGAGACCGACCCTGGGCGCCGCAAGATCATGCTATCAGGCAAGGTCGAGGACATGCTGAACACGGTGGTTCGGCAGATCGCCTTTGCCACCTTCGAGATCAGGGTGCATGACGAGCGCCGCAATGCCGAGCTGACCCCCGACCATATCGCCGAAATTTGGCTCGACGTGCAGCGCGAGAGCCTCGGCCCCGCGGTCCGCCTCGATGGCGTTTATCGCCACTACTGGTCCTATATCCCGCATTTCATCCATACGCCGTTTTATGTTTACGCCTATGCGTTCGGCGACTGCCTGGTGAACTCGCTCTACGCCGTCTATCAGGACGCCCATCAGGGTTTTGCCGAGCGCTATCTCGACATGCTGCGCGCCGGCGGCACGTTGCGGCACAAGGAATTGCTGACGCCGTTCGGCCTCGACGCCTCCGACCCGTCCTTCTGGTCGAAAGGCCTGTCGGTCGTCTCCGGCTTTATCGACGAACTCGAAGCGCTCGACCGCGCACCAAGCCACAATCTGGCGGACAGCATACGCCAGCGCGTAGCACCCCTCGGAGGCGTCGAATTGGACTTGCCCCGACGCGGACCGTTACGCGAACCGCCCGATTTTCAGTGATAGCGTCCGGCATCCTGCGCCTGACGGCGCCATGACGCGATGACATGAAAACTTTTGAGGGCGATCGGATCGGCAACCCGATCACAGGATTCGCGCGAAGTACCAGAGCTCATTCTAAGACCTGAAATCGTCGATGATGATGGGAAGCTTTAGGTTGGACCCTTGACCGACGACGATTCGTTTTCCGGGCGGGTGCGGCGCTATGCGCAGGTGTCGAGCGCGATGGGCGGGCTCGCGGCACGGCTGGCGGGCGAGCGCTATCTCGGCATTTCGGTCGACCGCGAGCGCCACGCGGCCGATCTGAAGGCGGCCCTCGGCGGGATCAAAGGGCCGCTGATGAAAGTGGCGCAATTGCTCGCCACGATCCCCGACGCGCTGCCCAAGGAATACGTCAACGAGCTGATCCAGTTGCAGGCAAATGCGCCGGCGATGGGCTGGCCGTTTGTCCGACGTCGCATGGCGGGCGAACTCGGGCCCGATTGGCGGACCCGGTTTCGCGATTTCGAGAGAACCGCGGCGCGCGCCGCCTCGCTTGGCCAGGTGCACCGGGCGACCGCGCTCGACGGCATCGCGCTCGCCTGCAAATTGCAGTATCCCGACATGGCCTCGGCGGTCGAAGCCGATCTGCGCCAGCTGAAGCTCGCGATGGGTTTGTACGAGCGCTACGACCGTGCGGTCACCACCGCCGAGATCCATGCCGAGATCGCCGAGCG
>DATMKU010000162.1:0-42725 GCA_035570935.1 Allostellaceae bacterium | reverse complement strand
AGGCTCAACGGAAACAGCCGGTCGGCCTCGGCCGCCGCCTCATGCAAATGGGCGAGGATGCAGCCAGCCTCGACGGTCATCGTGAAGTTGACCGGGTCGATCGCCCGGATCCGGTTCATGCGGCCGAGGGCGAGGACGATGTTGTCGCGGTCCTCGGGCGGGACCCCGCCGCCGACGAGCCCGGTGTTGCCGCCCTGCGGCACGATCGCCAACCCCGCCTCGGCGCAGATGCCCACGACCGCCGCGACCTCGGACGTCGTACCCGGCCGCACGACGAGCCGTGTCGCGCCGCGATAAAGCCGCCGCGCCTCAACCAGAAACGGCTCCAAATCGTGCGGATCGGCAACCCATCCCGTCGGCCCAACCGCCGCTTTGATCCGCTCCAAGACGCCCGCAAGCTGCATCGATAGATCCCCGGTTGTGCCGCGTTCATTTTTATGGCATTTCTGTGTCATTGAATATCGGGCCTTACAGCCGGAAAATAGAGACATACGGCTCGCCCGGGGTCAAAGGGAGGCGAGCGCAATGGCACTCTGCCAACAGGGCGGGCCGCTAGCGGTAGCAACCAAACACCTGATTCCGTTTTTGTCTTCCCGGCGCAGGCCGGGACCCATTGCTGCCATGGGTACCGGCCTGCGCCTGTCCTCAGGCCGGACCCGTGGGCCGGTATGACGAGTAGGAGGATGCTATCCGTCAGGTGCGGGCCGCTGGCGCTTTCTGCGGCACGACGACGAGATCGGCGGCGCGCTGTGAGAGGCGAGACCGGCGCGGTTAGCAGACACAATGCCGCACGGAGGAGGCCGCCAAAAATGACCATGGTCCGCCTTAAACGCTATTCTTGGTTCTTTGCCTACGTTTGCGCGATTGTTTCGGGTGTGATGGTCGCGATTATACCGCGCAGCGGAGCGGCGGCGACCTACAGCGAACGGACGCTATATAGCTTCTGCTCGCAAGCCAACTGCACCGACGGCGGCGGACTCGCTAACTCAGGTTTCTCCGGACCCCTCTCCGGTTTGATAATGGACCCGGCAGGAAACCTTTACGGTACAAACCCGAACGGTGGCGCCAATAACGCCGGTGTAGCGTTCGAGCTGTCGCCCAGACCCAGCGGCGGCTGGACCTATACAATGTTGCACGCCTTCTGCTCGCAAACCGGCTGCGCGGATGGAAGAGTCCCTCTGGCTGGCCTGATCATGGACGGCGCGGGAAACCTGTACGGCACAACCTTCTATGGCGGCGCCGAGCCGTTGTCGTGCCCCGATCAAGGTACGGTATCAAGCTGTCCCCCGCCTGCGAAGCCGGGTGGGGCCTGGACCGAGAGCGTCTTGTACGCCTTTAAGGGCGGCAGTGATGGCGCTGCTCCGCCGGCCGGTGTGATCATGGATGGATCGGGAAACCTCTATGGCACTAGCAGCGGAGAGGGCAGCGCGTCCGCAAGCACAGTGTTCGAGCTCACTCCGCCGTCGACCGCGGGCGGCGCCTGGACCGAGACTGTCCTTTATCGCTTTACCGGCAGTAACGGAGCTGACGCGTCGGCCGGACTGATCTTCGACGCCTCAGGAGCACTCTACGGCACAGCTTATGGAGGCGGTCGAGTTAACGGCGTGGTGTTTCGGCTGACGCCGAATCCGAACGGTAGCTAGTCTGAGACGGTCCTGTACGACTTCTGCTCCCAGACCGATTGCGCGGATGGAGGAGGCCCTCAAGCCGGTCTAATCATTCGACGCCTCGGGAAACCTGTACGGCACGACCTCGTTAGAGGGAAATCCCGGCCACACTACGATATTTGAGCTGAGCGGGGCGGGGGTGCCGTTGAGCGAAAATCCGCAAACCAGCGACTTCAACGCCGACGGCAAGTCCGACATCCTGTGGCAGAGCACCGACGGTCAGGCGGCGATCTGGCTGATGGACGGCACAAAGCCCACCGCGACAGCGCTGGTCGGGGCGAACCCGGGCACGAGCTGGCACGTGGTCGCCAGCGGCGATTTCCACGGCAGCCTGTACTCTGACATCCTGTGGCAGAACACCGACGGCGCCGTCTCGATCTGGGAGATGAGCGGGTTGAAGGTGGTCGCGAGCGCCAGCCCCGGCAATCCTGGGCCGAGCTGGCACGCGGTCGGCACCGGCGACTTCAACGGCGACGGCAAGTCCGACATCCTGTGGCAGAACACCAATGGCGCCGTCGCGATCTGGGAGATGAACGGGTTGAAAGCGATCGGGAGCGCCGTCGTCGGCAACCCCGGCACGAGCTGGCACGTGATCGGCAGCGGCGATTTCAACGGCGACGGCTTCTCCGACATCCTGTGGCAGAACACCAATGGTGCCGTCGCGATCTGGGAGATGAACGGGCTGAAGGTGATCGCGAGCGCCGTCGTCGGCAACCCCGGCGCGAGCTGGCACGTTGTCGGCAGCGGCGATTTCTACGGTAACGGCTATTCCGACATTCTGTGGCAGAACACCAACGGCGCCGTCGCGATCTGGGAGATGGACGGGCTGAAGGTGATCGGGAGCGCCGTCATCGGTAACCCCGGAACGAGCTGGCATGTTGTCGGCAGCGGCGATTTCTACGGTAACGGCTTCTCCGACATCTTGTGGCAGAACGCCAACGGCGAAGTCGATATTTGGGAGATGGATGGGGCCAAAGTGATCGACACCGGCAGCCCCGGCAATCCTGGAGCGAGCTGGCTCACGATCGGCGAATGTCCCGCGACCCGGCTCGCGCCTTGTACAAGGTAATCGGACCGGAATAAGGAACGCCGCGCTCCGGCGATCGGCTGAAGGAATTTGCCAAGTATGACCGTGGCGCTCGCCGGGACCCATTGCCGGGGTGTGGGCGCCGACTGCCGAAAACGCACTCCCTCTCCGCCCCCAGGGGCGGAGAGGGCCGGGGTGAGGTGGGGGATTCCAGCGCGCGCCGACACCACCTCACCCTCCCACCCCCACCCCTCCCTCTCCCCCCTGAAGGGCGGAGAGGGGAATCGTGGGCGTTTGCTCAACTGCGCCAGAGAGCGGCGAATCGGGTGGCGACGACTTTTTCGTATGGCGGGTCGCCGTGCAGAATGCCGAGGTCGCGGGCGAATTGGTTCATGCCGGCGACGAATTCGGGCGAGATCGACGGATCGTAATAATTGAGGTCGCGGCGGATCAATTCGGCGATCAGCGCCGCGGCGTCAGGCGGAAACAATTTGCGCCCGACCGCGGTCGCGCGGGCGACATCGGCTTTGAGCGCGGCCTGCGTCCTTACCAGGGCTCGCACCGCCGCAGCCGCGACCTCGGGCGAGCGCGCGATCAGCCGATCGGTCGTGGCGAGGGCCGACATCGTGTAATTGAAGCATGTCTTTGGCCCGTTGCCGCGCCGGACGTCGAGCACCACGGTGCCGACGCCGCGGCGCACCGCGATCTCGGCACCCATGCCGTTCGCCCAGAAGCCGTCGATAAGGCCGTCTTCGAGCGCCTGGGCCGCGGTCAGGCCGAAATTGACGACACTGCCGTTCGCCGCCGCCCCCGGCACCGGCGCGATCGTGACCCGGTCGCGCAGCGGCTCGATCCCGGCCTCGGTCAACAGCCGCCGCAAGCCCATATCGACCCAGGGTGCGGCCCCGATCGTCCTGCCCTTGACGATGCCGACATCGCCGCGTGTGGCGCCGAGATCGGCGCGCATGACCAAAAACCAGTACATGCCCTGCGCCTGGGCGCAGAGCAGCTTGGCCCTGTCCCATTCGGGGAAGGCCGCCAGCGCCGAATGCGCCGAGCCGCCGACAAAATCGATATTGCCATCCCGCATTTCGCGGTAGGCGCGATCGACCGGGAACACCAGCTCGAGCGACATGTCGAGCCCTTCGGCCGCGAAAAACCCGAGTTCGACCGCGGCCACCGCCGGGAAATAGGAGTTGGAGACCAGGTCGGGAACCGCGAGCTTCATCGGGCAACTTCGCGGGTAGCGATCAAATGCGCTCGATCTCTGCTGCGACGCGGTCGAGCGCCTGGGTGATCGCCTGTACTTGGTTTGCGTCGAGCGGACCTTTGCCGAGCCGGATCGACAACGCCATTTCCAAATTGCCCGCGGCGCGCCGGATTTCCGGCGCCGGCCCGCCGCCGATGGCGCGGCTCATCTCTGCCATTCGCTTGAAGATAGCATCGACCAGGGCCCGGTTCGCGGTCAGAAAATTTGTGCCTTCCTCGGTCACCGAATAGAGCCTTTTGGTATTGCCGGCATTTTCCGCGCGCGCATAACCGAGTTCTTCGAGCAGGGTCAGCGTCGGATAAACCACACCGGGACTGGGGCTGTACATCCCGCCAAACTGCTCTTCGATTGTCTTGATCAGCTCGTAGCCATAGCGCGGCCGTTCAGCGATCAGCTGCAGCAGCACATAGCGCAGATCGCCATGATCGAAGACCCGGCTGAGCCGCCCGCCGCGCCCGCCGCCGCGGTGATGGCCGCCGAAACGGCCGCTGGCGAAGCCGAAGTCATTTCTTGCATGCCGGCGTTCGCCGCGGGCATGTCGATTTGCGAACATAATAAATTCCTTTTTCAACGGAACATCGCCCCAGTGCTCGGCCGGGGCGTACTCCAATGCGCCGGCGCCATTTCAGGCGGTGGGCAACAGCTCCGGCCGATAGGTCCGCCGCAACGTTTCGAGCTTCAACGGCACCGGGGTGCCGAGCCACAGCGCATACTTGCTGTGATCATCGACCGAATCGTCGGTCAGCGGATGGATCAGGACGTCGAGACCCTCGCGGTTCAGCATCAGCCACGGCACGACGTTGGCGAACTCGGCGGTGGTGAAGATGATCTGCAGGTTGGCGATCGGGTGCGGCCCGACCGGCCCATCCCGGAAGCCCCCGAACTCGACCGGGAATTTGCTGCCGATCGCAGCGGCGAGCCGCTCGGCGACCGGGCGCGTCGCGGTGTCGTAATAGACGTGAGCGTGATAGCCGCTCAGCTCGGCGGCCGCAGCGGGTTCTTCAGTCATGAGGTCATTCCTCGATAGTGTTTCGACATAACGAAACTAAGATATATCGAAATCCACTCTCGTCAACCCCCCTTGCAACGCACCCGCACCAAAATCAGCTAAGGTGGGGCATGCTCTCAAAAAGGCGAGGCGGATGAGCGACAGGCACGAGCACGAACCCGTCGATTGGAAAATCCACGGGGTCAAAATCATCCCCGGCGACCAGCTCGACCCGAACACCGCGCAGACCCCTGGCATGGACCGCGCCGCGGCGATCAATCTCGCTCGGGTCGGAGCGCAAAAGATCTGGGCCGGGACGGTCAAGATCCACCCCAACGCCAAAACCGGCGCGCATCATCATGGCGCGCTCGAAACCGTGATCTATGTCGTGAAGGGGCGGGCGCGGATGCGGTGGGGCGCGCATCTCGACTATGTCGCCGAGGCCGGTCCCGGCGATTTCATCTTTGTCCCGCCCTATGTCCCGCACCAGGAGATCAACGCGTCAACCGACGCGCCGCTCGAATGCGTGGTGGTGCGCAGCGACAACGAGGCGGTCGTCGTCAATCTCGACATCGAACCGGTCGAGCGCCCGACGGAAATACCCTGGGTCGACCCGATCCACCGCCAGCCGTAGCAGCCCCTCGCCGCTCGCGCATCCCCACGGTCAGGTCGCCGCAGCGAACCCGTTTTGCGGGTTTTTTAGGTCGAGATTAGGTGACCTGCTCCGCCGCTGGCCCGATGGGAAAATCAAAATATCTGACGCACTGAACGATAGGGAATCGTAGACCTGACTATGTTGTCCTGGCTAATGGAGATACCTTTTGCGAAAATGAAATCACTGAGTTCAGCATCGAGACCACACGGTGCTGCCGGGCCGAGACATATCCTGTAAATGGGGAAATCTGTTGTTGATTCCCAATTCTGAATAGGAATCTCTAAATAAGTTACTATATTGCTGTTCCGTTCACGCACTTTGAAACATTCACGCTTTAATATTTGGTCACGCTTTTGATGAACGAAAAAACGATACTCGTTTTCTGACTTCCAGCAATCGCCCTTGAACAAGCTGGAGATCATAAATAGATGATCACACAATTTTTCGATGTCACCGCCTGTCCATTTTTTTATAATAGATTCAATTAACTGTTTCAAGCGCTCCGGGTTATACGACATAGGACAGACAATAACAGTCGGATTATCTGGTATGATTTTACTGATATAGATGTGTGGATTATTAAATGCAGAGGCCTTGAAGGACAACACCACTCCGTTTCCATCGTCCGAGTAATTCCGCCACTGTGAAAGATCGTCATGCTCAAAGATAAAGCTTGCGCTGAAGAAACGAAAATCGTGAAATACCCTTTTAGTGCTATCGTCGAGACGTGTCGCATCGTAGCTTCGGCCTTTGGCGCAAAGGATTGACTTTGCTAGGTCTATGCCATGCGAAATCTCTGATGGATCATTCAAATGCGCGCGTTCGGTGAACCACATTTGCCCGCTGTCCAAAATTCCTAGTGCGCCCTTTACGCTGGTGTAGTGATGCACGGCAGGCATGGAACGTGTGTTAAGTGCACCAATGTATTTTTGTATCGGCTCCCAAAGATCGCTAATTAACGTTGCGCGTGTCATGATACCTATTCCTCTTCTTACCTTCCCTCTAGTGGGGGTTGATATAGGTTGGTAGCTGACCGGGTGGTTGCACGGTATAGCCGCCGTTCGGTGTCGGATTGACATAGGTCGGCAGCTGGCCGGGCGGTTGGATCACGTAGCCGCCGTTCGGTGTCGGGTTGGCATAGGTCGGCAGCTGACCGGGCGTTTCCTGCGTGTAGCCGCCGTTCGGTGTCGGGTTGACATAGGTCGGCAGCTGACCGGGCGGTTGGATGGCGTAGCCGCCGTTCGATGTCGGGTTGGCGTAGGTCGGCAGCTGGCCGGGCGGTTGGATCGCGTAGCCGCCGTTCGGTGTCGGGTTGGCAAAGGTCGGCAGTTGGCCGGGCGGTTGGATCGTGTAACCGCCGGTTTGCGCGGTAGCACTCCTAGTGATAGTAAGCAACGCGAACACGGCGGCGGTGATGACGTAAAATTTGGCGGTCATGGCTCCTCCCCGAAAATCTACATGTGGTGTTTTTTGCGCGTCAGGAGGTAGCTGTCAAAGTCGCATAAGCTCGATTATATGCACGTTAACGGTTAGGTATTCGAGCAATGGGTATCAGGTTTAACTTGGCAGCGGGCGATGCTCCGCTCCGACGATTACTCGCCCGGCCGGCCTGCGAACGCGTACAATCGACCGGGCACCGGGCGATCGACCGTTTCCCTGCACAGCCCTTCGCTTTCACGCGGACGACGAAAAGATCAGTCGGTCAGTACAGCCGGGTGCGGTAGCTTTCGGCGGTTTGGCGCTCGGCTTCGTCGGGGTCGATGCCGCCGATCTGCTCGGCGATGATGCGGCCCAACGGCGGGAACGCGCCGCGCGCGACGTGCTTTTCCGGGTTCCACAAATCGGAGCGGATCAATGCCTTGCCGCAGTGGAAATAGATCTCCTCCGCGGCGACCAGGATGCCGCTGCGCGGCGCCTTGCCGTTGACCGCGAGCGGTTCAAGAAGGGCGGGGTCGGTTGTCACGCTCGCCCGGCCGTTGACGCGCAGGGTCTCGTTGATCCCCGGCACAAAAAAGATCAGACCGACGCCGGGCCGGGCCAACAGGTTGCCGAGTGTGTCGACGCGGTTGTTGCCGAGCCGGTCGGGGATCAAGAGGGTCGTGTCGTCGACGACCCGCACAAAGCCCGGCATGTCGCCTTTGGGCGAGGCGTCGCAGCGGCCCGACGGGTCGGACGAGGCGATCACCAGAAACGGCGACAGCGCGATGAAGTTGCGGCAGTGCCGGTCGAACCGGGTCAGCTCCTTTTTGAGCGACCGCTCGTTCGGCGCGCCATAGATTTCGCGCAGCTGGCGCGGGTCTTCGATCGTGTCCATCGACCGCATTCTCCAGAAGATTCTTTATCACTATGCGCGAACCGAGGGGAAAGCGCCATTAGGATTGGCATTGGCGGCGGCGGCGAGTATTGGTCGGATGACGGCGCGAGGAGGCGGGGGATGAGCGGTCGCGCAATGGTGGAAGCGGTCGGGACATTTATGGGCGTGCCCGCCTCGCGCGATCTCTCGGGTTGCCGGGCGGCGGTGCTCGGTATTCCGTTCGATTGCGGTTTTCACCCGACGCGCATCGGCGCGCGGCTCGGACCGAGCTCGATCCGCGAGCATTCGGCGCTGGTGCGGCGCTATGAGCCGCCGCTGCGCGATTTCGACCCGGTCGCGCGCCTCGGTCTCGTCGATTATGGCGATGTCAAAGTCCGTTCCGGCTATGTCGCCGAGGCGTTCGAAAACATCGAGGCGGCGGTGACGGCGATCGTCGAGGCGGGTGCGGTCCCGCTGACGATGGGCGGCGACGGGGCGGTGACCCTGCCGCAATTGCGCGCGTTGCATCGCCGCCACCCCGATCTCGTCGTGTTGCACATCGATGCCCACACCGACACCTACCCCGATGACGGCGAGAGCAAATTCACCAACGCCACGACCTTTACCCGCGCCGCCGAGGAGGCCGTCGTCGATGCGAAAAACTCGATCCATTTGGGGGCGCGGGGTGCTGTCGCCATGCCCGGCCTGTTCGAATACACCCGCAATTGGGGCTACGAGCTGATCCCTGGAGTCGAACTCGATGCTCTGGGGATACCGGCGGTCTTGGCGCACATCCGCCGGCGGCTCGCCGGGCGGCCGGTGTACCTGTGCTTTGACATGGATGTGTTCGACCCGTCGGTGGCGCCGGGGGTGTGCACGCCGAGCTGGGGCGGGCTCGGCGCCAAGGAGGGCCTCACGATCCTCGACGGGCTTGCCGAACTCGATTTTGTCGCGTTCGACGTCAACACGGTAAGCCCGCCGCATGACAATGCCGGGATGACCGCCTATCTCGCCGGCACCGTCATGCACAAATGCCTGCAGCTCGCTTGCGCCGGGCTGGAGCGCGGCCGGTCGAACCAATTGGCCCCTTGAGCATGAGCGCGAACGGCTTCCGCGTCGAATATGAGGAGCGGCCCGAAGGCGGCCGCGTCGTGCGGCTGACGATCGACAACCGGGCCAAGCTCAACAGCCTCGATTCGGCGCTGTTGGCTGAGATCGTCGCGACGATGGCCGGGGTCGCCGCCGATCCCGAATTGCGCCTCGCGATCCTCTCCGGCGCCGGCGGCCGGGCGTTTGTCGGCGGCGCCGATGTCGGCGAGATCGCGGCCCTCGATCATGCGAGCGCCCGCCAATTCATCACGCTGGTGCACCGCTGCTGCGCCGCTTTCCGCCGGCTCCCGGTCCCGGTCATCGCCCGCATCGACGGCTATGCGCTCGGCGCCGGGCTCGAAATCGCCGCCGCCTGCGACCTGCGTGTCGCGAGCGATAGCTCGGTCTTTGGCATGCCGGAGGTGGCGATCGGCATCCCGTCGGTTGTCGAAGCGGCGTTGTTGCCGAAATTGGTGGGCCAGGGGCGCGCCCGCCGGCTGCTGCTGACCGGCGAGACGATCGATGCGGCGGAGGCGCTCGGCTGGGGTCTGGTCGATATCGTCGTGTCGGCCGAGGGTCTCGACGCTGCGGTCGAGCGTCTGGCGCAGCCGATCCTCGCCGCCGGTCAGAGGGCGGTTCGGTTACAAAAATCGCTGATCCTCGATTGGGAGGAATTGCCGGCCGAAGCCGCGATCGCCCGCGGCATCGACGCTTTTGTCAGCGCCTTCGACACCGACGAGCCGGCGCGGATGGCCGGCGCGGCACTCGCGCGCCTGCATGCCCGCCGCACATCGCAATAAAATGCAATCTTGATAAAGCACGGGATCAATCTCCCTCTCCGCCCTTTAGGGGGAGAGGGAGGGGCCCGCGCCAGCGGCGCGGCAGGGTGAGGTGGGCATCCGCCAGTGCTGTCGGTCCCCCACCTCGCCCCAACCCTGTCCGACGGTTAGACCGATATCCGATACTGTCGCCCCCGCAAAAGCGGGGGTCCAGGGCAACCGCCGCAGCGCCGGCCCCTAGGTTCCCGCTTTCGCGGGAACGACAATCGAGCTAATGAGTTCGCCGCATTTCTTTAGCAGTCCAATTGTGATGAGCCGGGAGACTATGTTTACGACCCTATCCGACGAGCAGCGCCGCTTTGTAGAGACCGTGCGCGAGTTGGCGCAGGGCGAGTTCCGCGCCCGCGCGCAGGGCTACATGAACGGCGCTTTCCCGTGGGACAACATGCGCCGGCTCGCCGAGTTGGGGGTGCTCGGCATGGCGGTGCCGGAGGAATATGGCGGGCTCGGTCTGCCGGTTTTCGACACCGCACTGGTGCTCGAGGAGATCGCCAAGGTCTGTTATGTTACGGCGATGGCGGTGTTGGGCGAGGTCGGGGTGCAGACTCGGATCATCGCCGCCTACGCCCCCGAGCCGATCAAGGCGCGCATCCTGCCGGCGGTGGTCAGCGGCGATTGCCTCTTGGCGATCTGCATGACCGAGCCCGACGCCGGCACCGACGTCGCCAATTACAAGACCAATGTCGACCGGGTCGGCAACCGGCTCAGGCTGAACGGGGTCAAGACCTTGATCAGCCGCGCCGAGGAAGCCGGCATGTTTGTCGTCTTCACCCGCGTCGACAAAAAGCCGGGGCGCGAGGGGATCGGCTGCGTGCTGGTCGAAAAGGGCACGCCGGGTTTCTTGGTCACCGGCACCTATCACACGATGGGCGGCGAGAATTTGCACGAGATCCGCTTTGAGGACTGCGAATTGCCGCCCGAAAACCTCGTGCTGGAAGACGGCTTTCGCAAACTCTTGTCGGCGTTCAACACCCAGCGCTGCCTGAACCCCAGCATCTCGTTGGGCCTCGCCGAGGGGGCGCTCGAAGAGGCGGTCAAATACGTCAAGGAGCGCCGCGCGTTCGGCCGCCCGATCGGCGATTTCCAGGGCATGCGCTGGAAGATCGCCGAGATGTACCGCGAAGTCGAGACGGCGCGCAGCGTGCTCTACCGCGCCTGCGCCAGCGCCGACCCGTTCCCCGACCCGCTATTGGCGGCGGTCGCCAAGGTCACCTGCAACGAGATGGCGCTGAAGGTGACGAGCGAGGCGATCCAGGTGCATGGCGGCTACGGCTTCACCGACGAGTTCGCGGTGTCGCGCTTTTACCGCGGCGCCCGCTACGGGACCCTCGGCGGCGGCACCAGCGAGACCTTGCGCGACCTGATCGGCAAGCGGGTGATCGCCGGCCTCGACCCCGATGACGGCATCCTGGGTTTAGGCATGTTCTGACCGCGAGGGGAGCAGGTTCCCTTTCGGCCGGGGCGCGTTTATACCGCGCCGGGCTCGGCGTGCGCGGCGGCGGCAATCCTGGCGATATCGGGATGTTCTGTCACCTCGGCCGCTGTCGTTTCCACCGTGGAAGCGGGCGGCGTTGCGCCGACGAGCTGTCGATAGGCGGCGACGACCTCGCCGACCGGCCCGACCGCTAAGGTACGCCCGTGGTGCAGCAGGATGCCGCGGTTGCACCACTGTTCGACCAGCTCCAACGAATGCGAGGCCAGAACGAGGATGCTGGAGGTGCGCACGAATGTCTCGACGCGGCGTTGCGCCTTTTCGAGAAACTGCACGTCCCCGGCGGTCAGCCACTCATCCATGATCAGGATGTCGGGGGGGATGCAGGTCGAAGCGGCGAAGGCGAGCCTGATCATCATGCCGGCCGAATAGGTGCGCACCGGCATATCGAGATAGTCGCCAAGTTCGGTAAATTCCGCGACCTCGGCCGCACGCTCGCGCATCTCATGGGGATGAATGCCCATATACATGCCGCGCAAAACGATGTTCTCGCGCCCGGTGGCGTCGAGGTTGAAGCCGACGCTGATGTCGAGCAATGACGAAACCCGGCCGGCGGAGCTGAAGTATCCGGTCGTTGGCTCATAGACCCCGGCGAGCACTTTGAGCAGCGTCGTCTTGCCGGCGCCGTTCAACCCGATCAGCCCAAACCGATCGCCGTCGCCGATTTCGAGGCTGACATCGATCAACGCCCGCACATTGATGCGATCGCGCGCATCGCGTCCGAGGTTTCCCCGGGTGGTCGAAGCCAGCAATGCTTTCTTGAGCGAGCGGCTGCTCGCCTGATAGATCGGAAACTCGACGCAAACGTCGCGCAGACGCAGAAACGACATCGACGCTATACCCAGAACGCGATGCGCGTACGCAGGCGGGCGAAGAGGGTGAAGCTGGCGGCGCAGCCGAGCACGGTGACAACGATCAGGACCAGCCACGAATATGGCTCTGTCGGCTGACCCAGCAACGGCGCGCGCATCACGTCGATCGCCGCATAGATCGGGTTGAATTCAGCCAGCCATCGATGATTGCCGAGGCCGTCGGCCGGCCAGAAGATCGGCGTGATAAAGAACACGACCTGGACGATGCTGGCGACGATCGGCGGGACATCGCGAAAGCGCGCGCTGATCATGCCGAGAAAGATGCTCACCCAAATGCCGTTCAGCAGGATCAACCCCAGCCCGGGACCGAGCTCCAACAATCGCGACCATATGACCGGGTGCGGAAATATCATCAGCACAATCGGGACGATGACAATATTATGAAGCAAGATCAGCAGGTTGCGGTAAACGAGGCGATAGGCGTGCAGCGAGAACGGCAGCTTGACCTGCTGAATGATGTTCTGCACCGTGTAGAAAGTTCCGCAACCTTCGGTGATCATCCCGGAGGTGAACTGCCAAAACACCAACCCGGTCGTCAGCAGCGGAAGATAATTCTGCAGCGGCGTATGAAACAACTTGGCATAGATAAAGCCCATCGAACCGATCATCACCGCGGTTGTTATCGTCTGCCAAAAGGGGCCGAGGACCGAGCCCCGGTAGCGCAGCTTTAGATCCTGATGGGCGAGCGTCGTCCACAGCCAGCTGCGCGATAATCCGTCAAGAAGATCGACAACGGCGACAAAAGCCCGGCTCGGTCGTTCGGGCACCCCGGCGATTTGCTCCGCCCGGATGTCTAGAACAGTTTCTGACGATGTCATTCTCCAACCACCGGGGAAGATTGCGGTCATTGTCACTCATTCGCCGCCCCACTCGATGGCGGTGCGGCGAAGCACACGCGATCCTGTCGCACCGCTCTCTATGCAGAGGCGCCGAAAAATATCCCGATGGCGTCCGCCCGGCGCCGCCGCGCGACAGTGGGCGCCGGCCGAGACGCGAGCGACGCTCGCAAACCCAAACCCGCGGCCCCCCGCAAGCCCGGAACTCCCGCCGCTGGGCAAACTCGTGCGGATGAGCCCACGCTTTTCAACATTGCCGGGCGACACCCACCTCACCCTCCCATTGCTGCGCAATGGTCCCTCCCCCTCCCCCCTAAAGGGTGGAGAGGTGTTCCGAACACGCATGCGCGGACTGCCGAAAACGCACTCCCTCTCCGCCCCCTGGTACGGAGAGGGCCGGGGTGAGGTGGGGGATTCCAACAGACCTTTGCCTAGGGGTGGAACAGGGCGAAGCACTTGTCCGAGTTGAACAGGTAGGATTCGACGTAGTCGACGATCTCGGGGGCGCGGCCGAGGGCCGTCATCGCCCCCGCGAGGCAGACCCAATTCAGGAATTCCTGCTGGCCGGCATCCTCGATCTGCGCGGTCGTGAGGTTGCGCCAGCGCGCGCAATTGCCCGAGGCAAGCTCGTCGAACCGCGCCCGGTCGCTGTCGACATCGGGGTAGATCCAGTGGTGCTTGGCGGTCAGGAACGCGTGCGACCAGCTCGACGAGGCGATTAGCGCCACCCGCCACGGGCTGTCGGCGAGTGCGCGGGCAACCGCGGCGCCGACATCAAAGCAGCGCGACGGGTTGGGTCCCGGCGGATCGATCGCGTTCGGATCGGCCTCGCCGGTCAAATGCGCGCTCGAACCGCGCTTGGCGATGACCGAAGATCCGTAGCAATTGACGTGAAACGGCACCACCGGATAGGGGAAGCCCTGCCGGTCGTAATCGAGAAACAGGATCGTGTTGATAAAGGCGTGCGGCAGCCCCAGCTCGTGCCGCATCCGATAGGCGTAGCTGACGTCGTAATCGGCCTTGATCAATGATGCGGCGAGCCAGCTGCCGGCGGTGCGGTGGCCCTTGACCGGGACGACCGTATCGGCTGGCAGGCCCCAGGCGTTGCCGAGCTCGGCCCGGCCGGCGCGCGCGAACGGGCGGCAATCGACCCCGTCGAGCGCAAAAACGCAAAACGAGGGAACCCCGTCCTCGCGGAAGTTCTCGTACTGGTCATCGCCCCAAATCAGCACGAAATCGGGGGCGAACGCGTCGAGCGCCTTGCGCGCCTCGCGAAAGCCGCCGACCAGACGGCGGCGGTGCTCGGCCGCCGCACCGCCGTTCTTGTTGGCGGCGAGTTCGCGCTGCAGCGGCTCCGGCCAGCGCGCCGGGTCCTTCAATTCAGCGGGTATGCGGTCGCTATTGAGCGTGCGGGTCAAAAAACTGCTCATATAGGCGTCGGGCAGCATCAACCCCGGAAAATGCGTCACTCCGATGCCGAGAATCTCACCCATGATCTCCTCCCGTTCAATCGGTCCGCCGAGCTGTCGCCGCCGATTATAGCGCCGGCAAGTATCCGATGAACCGAAGAAGTTTGAGGCCGGCATCGGTTATGGTGCGGCTCCGGTCGCGCCAAACAAGAAAGCTCTGCCGATGGGTTTGTTGACGGGGTTCCGTGTCGTTCAGCTCGGCCATGGGTTGGCCGCCGGCGTCTGCGGCCGGCTGTTCGCCGATGCCGGCGCCGAAATCGCCTTCATCGACCCCGGCGATTCGACGCCGCTCGCACATTATCTCAACCACGGCAAGAGAATCGCGGCGAGCGACGCGGCGGCGCGCGCGCTGGAGACGGCCGAGCTGATCGTCTGCGAGGGCCGGCCGCGAGAGTTGCGGGCGCGGCAGCACGATCCCGATGCGCTGCGCCGGATCAACCCAACAGCAGCGCTTGTCCATATTTCGCCCTATGGCCTGACCGGCCCCAAGGCGGACGACCCGGCGACCGACCTGACCTTGTTTTACGCCTCCGGGATCGCCCGGTTGTTGACCGGACAGGTCGACGATCTCGACGAATCGCCAATCCGCCCGGTCGGCGAGCAATCGGCCTTTATCGGCGGGCTGGCAGCGGCCTGCGCCGGCATGCATGCGGCACTGCTGGGCGGCCCCGCCGCGATCGACGTGTCGATCGAGGAGGCGCTGGCGACGATGGCGATCGGCGAGCTGGCGAATGCCGGGCTCGGCGGCCGGAGCCGGCCGCGCCGGCGGGTCGGGGACGGCAACGGCGCCACCGTGACAATCCTGCCGGCGAGCGACGGCTACGCCGCGATCTCGCCACGCGAGGAGCGCCAATGGGCGGCGTGGCTCAAGGTGATGGGCTCGCCCGCATGGGGCGATGACCCGCGCTTTCTCGCCAAACCCGACCGCGTCGCCAATTGGGATGCGTTGCACGCGCTGATGTCGGCGTGGAGCCGGCATCACAAGAAGCAATGGATCGCCGACCAGGCCCAGGCCGCTCATGTGCCGAGCTTTCCATTGCGCGAGCCGGCGGAGCAGCTCGCCTCGCCGCAGCTTGGCCATCGCGGCTTCTATCGCCCGATCGAAATAGAAGGACAAAAGGTCAGGGCGCCTGGCTCGCCGTTCGGGCTGCACATCGCCCGCGGGAAGCGCGCGGGCGACGACCGCCCCAATGGGTCTATGCCGCTCTCCGGCATTCGCGTGCTCGATTTCAGCTGGGTCATCGCCGGCCCGACCGCGACGCGCTATCTGGCGGCAATGGGCGCCGAGGTGATCAAGGTCGAGGCCCCCGGCCGCGGCGACCCGGGCCGCGCCTCGCAATTGCACACGGTTCTGGGCCAGGCCAAGCGCGGCATCGTGCTCGACCTGAAAAAGCCGGAGGCGGTCGACATCGCCCGCGCGCTTGCCGCGAAATCGGATGTGCTGGTCGAAAACTTCGCGACCGGCGTCATGGACCGCCTGGGTCTCGGCGCTGACGAGCTGCGAACGGTCAACCCCGACCTGATTTACGTCTCGGCTTCCGGCCTCGGCCGCACCGGGCCCGAGGCACGAGCCGTCGCCTACGGCACGCTGTTGCAATGCTATGCCGGGTTCGCCGGCCTCAATCGCCACCCAGACGTTGCCCCGCGCGTCGGCTTTGCCTGGCTCGACCCGATGTGCGGGCTGATGCTCGCCTTTGTCGCCGCTGCCGGGGTTTGGCGACGGCGCCGGACCGGCGATGTCGCGCGCGTCGATTTCTCGATGATCGAGGCGATGCTGTGGACGATGGCCGAGCCGTTATTGCAAACCCAGCTCGGTGCTCCGCCAAAGCCGCGCGGCAACGATTGCGATCGGCATGCGCCGCACGGCGCCTACCGCTGCGCCGGGGACGACGACTGGCTCAGCCTCGCCGTCACCGAGGATCGCGAATGGCGGCAGCTTTGCGCGATCGTCCCTGCACTGGCGCCGATGTCGGAGTACGGGTTCCGCGAACGAATGGCGCAGCGCCGGCCGATCGACGCAACGCTCGCCTCCTGGCTTCGTCCCCAGCCCGCCAAGACCGTCGCAGGCGTCCTGCTGCGCGCCGGCGTCCCAGCGGCCGCACTCGCCAGCTCGACCGAACTTGCCGCCAGGGATCACCTGCGCCAGCGCGGCTTCTGGGACGCGCATCGCGGCGGCGTCATCCCAGGGCTGCCGTGGCGCGCGAGCTTTGGCCGCGTCTGCGCTCCCGCCCCGCGGCTCGGCGCCGACACCGACGCGGTGCTGCGCGACGTGCTCGATCTTTCGGACGATGACATCGCCGTGCTGCGTCGATCCGGCGCGCTCGGATAGAGGCGATTGTGACCCACAGCGAAAAAGACAAGATGCTGGCCGGCGAATTGTATCGCGCCGACGCGCCGGAGCTGATGAAGGACCGGGCCGCCACGGCGGCGTGGCTCACTCGCTACAACGCGGCCGCGCCGGGCAGCGCCGAAGAGTTGTCGGCAATTCTCAAAGAGCGGCTGGCCGAGATCGGTGATGGCGCCGTCGTCCGGCAACCCTTTTACTGTGATTACGGCTACAACATCCGGATCGGAGCGGGCGTCTTTCTCAATTTCAATTGCGTCATCCTCGATGTGGTGGCGGTCGTCATCGGCGACGGAACGCAGATTGGTCCCGCCGTGCAGATCTACGCGGCCGACCATCCGCGCGATCCGGCGGCGCGCCGGGCCGGGCTGGAATTTGGGCGCCCGGTTCGCATCGGCCGCAATGTCTGGATCGGCGGCGGCGCGATCCTGCTTCCCGGCGTCACCGTCGGCGACGACGCCATCATCGGCGCCGGCTGCGCCGTCACCCACGATGTGCCGGCGGGCGTCACCGTCGTCGGCAATCCCGCCCGTGTCGCCGGGGTGCGCCGGCCGATGGGGTAAGCCTCTTCAAAACTCCCCGCTTCTATACGCCGCGTCGAGGCGTTTCCGGTCTTCTTCGGAGGGTTCTTCCCAGGCTTCGCCGCGACGGCGCAAGGCGCCGGTGAAGTCGGGCGGGCGCTTTTCGTTGAAGGCGCGGCGGCCCTCCTCGCCGTCGGTCGTTACCTGGATCAACAGATTGTTGATTAGGTTTTGGACATGCCAGGCCTGGTCGGTCGGCAAATCGCCAAAGCGGACGACAAACTCCTTCATCATGCGCACCGCGACCGGCGGCAAGGTCACGATGTGGCGGGCGATCTTTTCCGCCCGCTCCATCAGCTCTGCGTGCGGCACGATTTCGTTGACGAGCCCTATGCGCAAGGCCTCCGCGGCGTCGAACGGTTCGTCGGTCAGCAAAATCTTCATCGCGTCGATGTAGCGGAGCTGTTTGACGAGCAGGCTGGCGCCAGGGCCATGGCCGAGCCAGCCCTGGGTCGTCAGCGCGAATTTGAAGCGCGCATGCTCGCGGCTGGCGATGCGGATGTCGGTCGAGGATAAGAGGATGTAGAGCCCCGCCCCGGCGGCCCAGCCGTTGACCGCGGCGATGACCGGCTTCCACACCCGCGGGTAATGGTCGCCCATGCGGCCGTCGACACCGGTCTTTTGGCCGTGGACGGTGCCTGCGAGCGGCCAAAAGATGCGCTGGGTGCGCAGATATTCGCGTTCCTCCTCGGTGATGTTCCGGCGCGGCGCCAGATTGTGGCCGCCGCAAAAATGCCGGTTGCCGGCGCCGGTCAGGATCGCGCAGCGGATGTCGCGGTCTTCCCAGAAATCGATCCAGGCCTGCGAAATCGCGTCCGATGTCGGCTTGTCGAGGATGTTCGCCTTTTCGGGGTTATTCAGCGTGATGTAGGCGACCCCGTCGCGCTTTTCATAATGGATCGGCAAAATTAGCCTCCCTCGCTGCGGGCTTACTCGACCTTTTCGAATTTTTGCAATGAGCGCAGATCGGCCGGGTGCGGCCGGCCGGGGTAGATTTGCGGCCAGGCGGTCCACGACACCTCGCCGACATAAATGTCGCCGTGCCGATCGACGGCGAGGCCGTGCGGCGCCAGGAACTTGCCGAGTTCAGTCCCGGCGGGCGTGTCGCCAAAGCGGCCGATCAATTTGCCCTGATGATCGACGATGCTGACCCTCGGCCCGAGATTGGGAATGTCGCGGCTGACCGCGGCGGCCGGGCCCACTTCGCCGATATAGCAGATCGGCTGACGGCCATAGGGCATGTACATGCCGCACGGCCGGTGCAGGTTGTTCCACTGGGTCTCGTACTTGCCGTTGCCGTCGAACACCTGGACGCGGTGATTCTCGCGATCGGCGACATAGACCCAGCCATCGGCGTCGGTACAGATGTTGTGGACGATGTTGAACTCGCCCTCACCGGTGCCGGGCTCGCCCCACGACATCAAGAGTTTGCCGTCGGGCGAATATTTGTGCACGCGCGAATTGCCATAGCCGTCCGAGACGTAGATCTCGCCCTTCGGCGACAGCGCGGTGTGGGTGCAGCGGTGGAACGGCTCGCCGCTCATATAGGGTGCGGGTTTTCCGGGTATGCCGATCTCGAGCAACACCTTGCCGTCGAGTGTGCATTTGCGCACGAAATGGCCGCCGTCATCGGTCAGATAGATCGAATCGTCGGGGCCCATATGGACGCCGTGCGGTCGTGGATAGTGGCCCTCGCCCCACGAGTGCCGAAAATTGCCGGCGCGGTCGAACACCATCATCGGGTGCTCGCCGCGACTGAAGACGTAGACATTGTCGTTGCCGTCGACGCCGACCCCGCCGACTTCCTTGAACGACCAGCCGTCGGGCAATTTCGCCCAATCGGCTTTGACGCGGTATTTGAACCGGCCATTTCCGACGATCATGAGAGGCTCCTCCCTCTGGAGATTGTTTGGAATATGCCCTCCCAATATGCTGTCGCTCGACGCTGCGGAAAATCAACATCAACAAGGAGGCCACGATGCCTTACGGAGGAAACGACTGGCTGGCCCTGACCCAGGAAGAGACCCTGGAGCCGGAGATCGCGATCTGCGATCCGCATCATCATTTCTGGGATTTTCGCTCGGAGCGCGTCCCCTACCAGCGCTATCTGCTGCACGAATTGGCGGCCGATTTGAATTGCGGGCACAAGGTGCGGTCCACCGTGTTTATCGAGGCGCGTTCGATGTACCGCCCCGACGGGCCGGCGGAATTGCGCCCGGTGGGCGAGGTCGAATTTGTCCAGGGCTTGGCCGCCGCCAGCGCCACCGGGCTCTACGGCCCCTTACGGGCGGCGGCGGCGATTGTCGGCCATGCCGATTTGAAGCTTGGCGACCGGGTGGCCCCGGTGCTCGAGGCATTGCAGGCAGCGAGCCCCAACCGGTTCCGCGGCATCCGGCATACGGTCACCTGGGACCGGCACCCCGAAATCGGCAACCGGGAAAAAGAGGGCGTGCTCGCGAGCGCCGAATATCGCGCCGGCGCGCGGGTATTGGCGCGGATGGGGCTGTCGCTCGACACCGGCGTATGCTTCCCGCAATTGCCGGAGCTCGCCGATTTCGCCAAGGCGGTGCCCGGGCTGACGATCGTGCTCAATCATCTCGGCGGGTTGCAGCGGGTCGGCCCCTACGGCAACCGCGACGACGAGGTGATGGTGGCCTGGCGGCGCGGCCTCGCCGCGGTGGCGCTGTGCCCCAACGTCAACCTCAAGCTCGGCGGGATTGGCATGCCGCGGCTCGGGTTCGACTGGCACACGCGCGAGAAGCCGATCGGCTCGGAAGAATTGTCGGCGGCGATGGCGCCGATCATGGGCTACTGCATCGAGCAGTTCGGCCCCGGCCGCTGCATGTTCGAGAGTAACTTTCCGGTCGACAAGGTGTCGTTCTCCCACCATGTCTTTTTCAACGCCTGCAAGCGCTTTTCCAAGGATCACTCGGCTTCCGAACGAGCGGCGCTGTTGCACGACACCGCCGCGCGGGCCTACCGGATCGCCGACGCATAACGTGTCCGCGGGTATTCGACAGTTTGCCGCGAGGCTCGCGCTCCGGGCGTTTCGCGAGTAGTGTAGCTGCCCGGAGGCGCCGCGAATGCCCAGGGTCACCTTTATCGAATTCAACGGCACCGAACACCGGGTCGAGGTGCCGCCCGGGCTCTCGGTGATGCGCGGCGCGGTCAACAACGGCGTGCCCGGCATCGACGCCGATTGCGGCGGCGAATGCGCCTGTGCGACCTGTCACGTCTATGTCGACCCGGCGTGGCTCGACAAGATCGGGACGCCCGAACCCGGCTCGATGGAAGCGAGCATGCTCGGCTTTGCCGCGGCGGCCGAGCCCAATTCCCGGCTGTCGTGCCAGATTGCGATGCGCGACGAACTCGACGGCCTGGTCGTGCGCATGCCGGATGGCCAGCACTAAAACCAAACCCAGCACTAAAACCAAACAAGGCGCGAGAACGAGGGAGACAGCGATGGCGGCAGCGGCTGAAAGAGCAACCAGGGATGACGCCTATTCGATCCCGCTCGAACAGATCGACGTCAGCGACCCGCAACTCTACCAGGACGACGCTTGGCACCCCTATTTCGAACGCCTGCGCCGCGACGACCCGGTGCATTGGTGCCCGGAGAGCCGCTATGGCCCCTACTGGGCGGTGACCAAATACAAAGACATCATGCAGGTCGAAATCGACCACGGCGTCTACTCGTCCGAACTCGGCGGGATTGCGGTCGAGGATCAGCCGAAGGGGCTCGAGCGCGAGAGCTTTATCCGCATGGACCCGCCCAAGCACGACGAGCAACGCAAGGTGGTCGGCCCAATCGTCGCACCGCAAAACCTCGCCGAGATGGAAGCGACGATCCGTGAGCGCACGATCCGGGTGATCGAGGGTCTGCCGCGGAACGAAACCTTTGACTGGGTCGAGCGGGTGTCGGTCGAGTTGACGACGATGATGCTCGCGACCCTGTTCGACTATCCCTGGGAAGACCGGCGCCGGCTGACCTATTGGTCCGACGTCGTGATCTGCAACGTCCATGCTCCCGAATCGCCGGTGCATTCGGAACAGGAAAAGTTCGACGAATTAAAGAAAATGGCCGAGCGGATGGCCGAACTCTTCAACGAGCGCGCCAAAGAGCCGCCGAAATTCGATCTGTTGTCGGTGCTCGCGCACGGCCGGGCGACGCAGGACATGCCATTGCGCGAATTCATGGGCAATCTGTCGTTGCTGATCGTCGGCGGCAACGACACCACGCGCAACTCGATGACCGGCGGCCTCGACGCGCTTAGCCGGCATCCGTGCGAGTACCAGAAACTGCGCGACGATCCGGCGCTGATCGCGAGCCTGGTGCCGGAGATCATCCGCTATGTGACCCCGGTCATCCATATGCGGCGCACCGCGACGCAGGACGCCGAACTCGGCGGCCGGCAGATCCGCGCGGGCGACAAGGTGGTCATGTGGTACGTCTCGGGCAACCGCGATCCCGAGGCGATCGACGACCCCGACAATTTCATCATCGACCGGCCGCGCCCGCGCCAGCATCTGTCGTTCGGGTTCGGCATCCATCGCTGCGTCGGCAACCGCCTCGCCGAATTGCAATTGCGCATCCTGTGGGAGGAATTGCTGCCGCGCCATCCGGTCATCGAGGTCTTGGCGCCGCCGCGCCGCACCTACTCGAACTTCATCCACGGCATGCGCTCGATGCCGGTGCGGATTCCCGCAGGTCACTAAACGCATCCGTTCGCGGCGGATTGTCGGCGATAGCGAGGCAGCCATGGCGACAAACGCCAGCAAAATCCGGGTTGGCATTATCGGCGTCAGTCCGAACCGGGGGTTTGCCTCGATCGCGCACATCCCGGCGCTCCGCGCATTGCCGGAGTTCGAAATCGCCGCGGTCTGCACGACCCGCCAGGACTCAGCCGAGGCGGCGGCGCGCCATTTCGGCGTCCAATTGGCGTTTTCCAACCCCGAACAGCTGGCCCGGCACCCGGACGTCGATCTGGTCACGGTCAGCGTCAAGGTGCCCGACCATTATCGCCCGGTGATGGCCGCGATCGCGGCCGGCAAGCACGTCTATTGCGAATGGCCGCTCGGCCGCGACACCGGGGAAGCTGCGCGCCTGCTCGCGGCGGCCGAGCGCGCCGGGGTGCGCCATGCCGTCGGGCTGCAGGGCCAGGTGTCGCCGGCAATCGACTACGTGAAAGACCTGGTCGCCGACGGCTACGTCGGCCGGGTGCTGGCGGCGACGATGATCGGCTGCGCGCCGAATTGGGGCGCCTCGATCGACCGCGCCTACCAGGCCGACACCACCAACGGCGCCAATCTGCTGACGATCACCGGCGGTCATCAGATCGACGCGTTGTGCCACTGCCTCGGCGAATTCCGCGAGCTTTCCGCCTTTGTCGTCAGCCAGCGCGACCGGATACCGGCGCAGGACACCGGCGGACCGATCGCCAAGACCTCACCCGACCAGCTCGTCGTCAACGGGATCGTCGGCGATGGCGCGGTTGTGTCGTTTCAGATCCGCGGCGGCATGGCGCGCGGGACCGGCTTTCTGTTCGAGATCCACGGCGAAGCGGGCGACCTCCAGCTGACCCCCACCTCGCGCAATTCGATGCAGCGCCAGGAACTGATCCTGAAGGGCGCTCGCGGCGGCGATGCGGCACTCGCCGATATGCCGATCCCCGGCAAATACCGCTGGGTGCCGCAGGAAACGCCGGCCGAGTCGCCGTACAATGTGGCGCAGCTCTACCGCCGCCTAGGCGAAGCCATCCGCGGCGGCAAGCCCGTCAGCCCCGGTTTCGATGCCGCGATCGCCCGCCATCGCCTGCTCGACATGATTACGCGCGCCTCGGACACCGGGAGCAAGCAGACGGCGTCCAGCGCATAGCGTCCGGCTCCCGGCACCCACTTCCGGACGTGGATACCAAGGGATGAGGGCCCGGTAGACACGATTTAATCGGTGGCGGCTCCCGCGAGCGCGAGAAGGCGATCGGCCAGTTGGCCGAGGCCCCATTCGCGGGCCAGGGCCGCGGCGGCGGCCCAGCGCGGCGTCTGGTCGTCAAGGCGGGGCAGCGGCGCCGCCGCGTTCATCGTCGCGATCCGGCGGTAGAGCCGCAACTCGTCGGCCTGGGCCGCGAACCGGCCGTCGGCGAGGGCTGCTTCGAGCGAGCCGTAGCGCTGCAACAGGGCCGCTGCCCCCTTCGGCCCGACACCCTTGGCGCCGGGGATCTTGTCCGACGGGTCGCCGCGCAAGGCGATGAAATCGGGCACCTGCCCGGGATCGACGCCATAGCGGTCGCGCACCTCCGCCGGGCCGATCCTCGCGATCTCGCCGGCCCGCACGGGCTGCAGGATCACCGTCTTCTCCGAAGCGAGCTGGAAGGCGTCGCGGTCGCCGCTCGCCACGATGGCGGTCCCGCCCCGCTTCTCCTCATGCGCGACGGCGGCGGCGAGAAAGTCGTCGGCCTCGCAGCCCGCGGCCTTGGCGGCGGCAAAGCCGCAGGCGGCGACGAAGAGCGGCAGGATATCGAGTTGGTCCAACAGCTCTGCGTCGAACTCCCGCCCGCTTTGATAGCCTGGGAGCGCCTGATGACGATAGGTCGGCGCGTCGAGCGTGTCCCAGCCGACAAGCACCGCGCGCGGCTCTTCCTGCGCATAGAAACGCACCAGGAAATTCGCAAAGCCGACGATGGCACCACCGCCCCCGCCGTCGCGCCGCCGGATCGATTTCGGCAAGGCGTGGTAGGCGCGGTGGGCGAACGAGTCGCCATCGACGACCAGCAGCGGCCGGCTCACCCACGATCCTCCATCGGGTGAAGGTCGGATTCCGGTTTGAGCCGCATGCCGCCCATCCTCGCCGCGTCGGTGGCCGTCATCTTGTCACCGCCGGGCGAATGACCCAAGATCGGGGCTCGGTCGGGGTTATGGAGATCAGCTTTATGCGCGCCTGGTATCATTGCGAGAACGTCTACCCGTTTGTGCCGCAGAATGTCCTCGACGCCGCCCCGTCGGTGCGCGCGAGCCTGCCGAACAGGTATTGCGACCCCAAGATCGCCGCCGATCTGTTTGCCGAATGCCTCGACGAGCATCTGCTGTGCGACGATCTCGGCGTCAACGTCGTTTCGATCGAGCATCACTCCGGCATCAACAGCCTTTATGGCGCGAGCCCGATGATCCTCGGCATCCTCGCGCGCCAAACCAAAAAGGTCCGCATCCTCAGCCTCGGCACCTTGATCACGGTGCGCCCCGACCCGGTGCGCATCGCCGAGGAATACGCGACCGCCGATGTGATCTCGCATGGCCGGCTCGACATCGGCTTTGTCAAATCGGGCGACAGCGAGATGGTCTCGGGCAACGCCAACCCGGTCGGCTATGTCGACCGCTTCTGGGAGGCGATCGATCTCATTCAAAAGACGCTGACCTCGCATGACGGCCCGTTCAGCTGGGAGGGCAAGCACTATACCCACCGTCACGTCAACATCTGGCCGCCCACCTACCAGCGCCCGCACCCGCCGATGTGGGCGGCGACCGGCGACCCCGAGACCTCGGCCGAGCTGGGACGGCGCGGCATGGTCAATGCACTGGTCCTGCGCGGCCCCGAGGCATCGAAGCGCGCTTTCGACGCCTATCGCGCCGCCCGTCATGAGGCCGGGTTGCCGGCGCCCGGCAGCGACCGCTTCGCCTACGCCGCCCTCGCCTATGTCGGTGAGACCGACGAGGAAGGGGTTCGCGTCGGCAGCAAGTTGCTGTGGTTTTTGAATACCAGCCTCAAACAATCGCCGCAGATGTCGAAATTTCTGCCGGGGCGGACGCCGCCCGAATTCGCCGCGCAAAACTACCGCACCCAGCCGCGGCCGGGGAGCCCCGCGGCGCAGCGCCCGGGCCAGAGCCTGATCGGCATCACCGCCGAGGAGGCAATCGCCCGCGGCATCCTCGTCGCCGGCAACCCGGACACGGTCTACCGGCAGATCATGGACATCTACGACAAGGTCGGCGGCTTCGCCAATTTCATCTTTATCGGCCGCTCGGGCTTTCTCGACCACCGGGAAGCCGAAAAAGGCATTCGCCTGATGGCGAAAGAAGTTCTCCCCCGGCTGCCGGCAGCCACCTTCACTCCCGAACCCGCCCGCCAAGCCGCGGAATAAGCAAGAACGCTGCTCATGACCGACCTGACATCCGATCTGGCCAGGCTTTCGCCGCAACAGCGGCTCGAACTCATTGCACGGCTGTGGGACAGCCTCGAGGACAAGGACGTCCCCGTGACCGGGGCGCAGCGTGCCGAATTGGAGCGTCGGATCGCGTGCTTCGACCAGGACCGGGAGAACGGCATCTCTTGGGAGGAGCTCAGAAGCGAGCTTCGGCAACGACGCTAACGCTAACCGTGCCGCCGGTCATATTCACACCGGCGGCACAAGCGGAAATATTCGAAGCTCGCGATTGGTATGCTGCTCGCGGCCCGGGTTGGCCGCTCGCTTTACTGCCGAGATCGAAACGGTTGTCGAGCGAATTGCTGCCGCGCCGCAGCAATTCCCTGTCGTTTTCAGAGATGTGCGCCGCGCCCGGTGCCGGCGCTTTCCCTATGGCTTGTTCTTTCGGGTCGTAAACGGAACCGCCTACGTCGTCGCCTGCTTTCATAGCAGCCGCGATCCGCGCCAGTGGCAGCGGCGCACTTGACCGTACGGCGCTTGGGTCGACCACAAGGGTCACCAGCTGTCGCGGTCTTCGCGAATCAGCTGTTCGGCCGAGGGGTAACCAGCGCCAGGTTTGGGGGCCGGCGCCATCGCTCGGATGCCCTCGAGTTCGGCAAGCAGTTCGGCGCGATCGGGCTTTGCGGATCCGGTGAGGCGGAGTCCGCGATATCCGCTGCGACGCCGCGGCGCCCCTGCCGCAGAACCGGGCTCGGCCGCGGAGCCGGCGCAGACCTCAGGCGGGGTCGCCGGTGTCGGCGACGAGGCCGGCGACCCCGATGCCGTAGACGGCGCAGGTTTCGTCATTCTCGGAGGTGTCGCCGCTGATGCCGACCGCGCCCAGGATCTCACCGGCCGCGTCGCGGATCAAAACCCCACCCGGCACCGGGACGACCCGCCCGCCCGAGGCGACGCTGAGCGCCTGGATAAAGACCGGGTTGGCGGCGGCGCGGCGGGCGAATTCGCGCCCGCCAAACCCCATGCCGAGCGCGCCCCACGCCTTGCCGCCGGCGATCTCGGGCCGCAACAGGCTCGACCCGTCCTCGCGCTTCATCGCTTTCAAATGCCCGCCGGCGTCGAGAACGACGACGGTCAACGGCTTGAAACCGAGTTTGCGGCCGTGTTCGAGCGCCTTGTCGACGATCACCGACGCCTGTTGCAAGCTCAGCATTGGACGGAACCCCTCCAGGTCAGTGGCGCGTCTGGCGGATCAGTTCGGCCCAGCGGTCGAGGACCGGCAGGATCTGGTCGGACCGGGCCGAGGGCAAGGTGACGATTTCGCGGGCGATGCCAAGGTCGCGATGGCGCTTCAGCCGGTCGAGATCTTCGGGTGCGCCAAAGATCGACACCGGGACGCTGACCGGATCGCGCCCCGCGTCGGTCGCCATCTGCCGGTATTGCGGCAGAAACTCTGTCACGTCGCCGTATTGCGGCCGGCTCGCATTCGGCACCCAGCCATCGCCATAGCGGATCGCGCGCCGCGCGCTATGCGGGAAGGCGCCGCCGACAATCACCGGAGGATGCGGCTTTTGCGCCGGTTTCGGCCAGGTTTTCATCTTTGGGAAATCGACGATCTCGCCGTGGTATTCGGGTTCTTCCTCGGTCCAGATCGCTCGCATGGCCTCGATCTGTTCGCGCATCCGCTTAAAGCGGGTTTTGAACACGGTGCCGTGGTCGGCCATCTCCTCCTGGTTCCAGCCGCCGCCGATGCCGAACAGAAAACGACCGCCCGAAACCTGGTCGAGCGAGGCCACCAACTTTGCCGTCTGGATCGTATCGCGCTGGATCACCAGGCAAACGCCGGTCGCGACCTTCAAATTCTTGGTCGCCATCGCCGCGGCGCTCAGGCTCACAAACGGGTCCATCACGTCGTAATATTGCCGGCCGAGCTGCCCGCCCGAAGCCGGCTGCGACAGCCTCGAACTCGGGATGTGCGAATGCTCGGGCGCCCACACCGACTCGAAGCCGCGCGCTTCGAGCGCCTGGGCAAATTCGCCCGGGGCCATCGAATACTCGGTGAAAAACATCGACGCGCCGAAATCCATCCTCGTCCTCCCGATTCTCGCGAATATCGGTCCGTTGCCAAATAGAGTTTAACGGCGATCGCGCCGGCCCCGCCAGCGGTAGATCGGCTTGCACGATCACGAGCTTAGGGCAAACCGACCGGGGCCGCTTGACCCCGCCGCCCGCGCCGCGGCTTGCTGGGCTGGAGGCGAAGGCGCCGATTCTGCAACGCGGCGGATTTGGGGTTCAGCCAAGCGATCGGCGCGACCCGCTCATGCGACAAATGGCGCATCCGCGTATGGTCATCGAGACGGTGCGGCGATAGACTGACATCGAGGCCGCGCGCGGCGGCGACGAATGACGACCCAGGAGGGAATCCTATGCCCAACGACCCGACGCCCGAGACCGACGGCCAGACCCCGAGCGTGGCGCAGGGCGCCTTGCATGGCGTGCGGGTCGTGGATTTGACCCAATTCGAGGCGGGAACGTCCTGCACTCTGACTTTGGCTTGGCTCGGCGCCGAGATCATCAAGGTCGAGGAGCCGACCAGGGGCGAGCAGGGCCGCGGCGCATCGACCGACAAAAAGGGCGTCGATTCTCAATATTTCATGCTGCTCAACGCCAACAAGAAGAGTGTGACCGCCAATCTGAAGTCCGACAAGGGCCGTGCCATCCTGCGCGGGCTGATCGAAAAGGGCGATGTCTTTGCCGAGAATTTCGCGCCCGGGGTGATCGAACGGCTCGGTTTTGGCTACGATGTGGTGCGCGAGATCAATCCTCGGATCATCTATGTCTCGGTCAAGGGGTTCGGCGAAGACAGCCCGTACAAGAACTACCTCGCCTTTGACATGATTGCGCAGGCGACCGGCGGTGCGATGTCGATCACCGGCGAGCCCGACGGCCGGCCGATCAAGCCCGGTCCGACGATCGGCGACACCGGCACCGGGTTGCACGCCGCGATCGGCGTTTTGGCGGCGCTCTATCAGCGCCAGTTCACCGGCCAGGGTCAGCTGATCCGCTGTGCGATGCAGGAATGCGTCATCAATTACGGCCGCATTTCCTACGCTGCCCAATATCTGTGGGGCCATGCTGCACCGCGCATGGGCAACCAAAGCATCATGGGCACCAATTCACCGAGCGAGACGTATCCATGCAAGGGCGGCGGCCCGAACGACTATTGCTATATCTATACTTCACGTGCCAACCAGCAGCATTGGGAACGAATCTTGAAGATGATGGGGCGCGAGGATCTGATCGGCGATCCGCGTTTCGACAGCCCGGAGGAGCGCTTCAAGAACCGCCATGTGGTCGATGAAATGCTCTCCGAATGGACCAAGCAGTATGACAAGATCGAGGTCATGAAGCGGCTCGGCGAGCAGGGCATTCCGGCCGGCGCGGTCATGGATACGATGGAATTGTCGAACGACCCCGACCTCAACCGGCGAGAAATTTTTGTTACCGTCAAGCATCCGGTGCGTGGCGATTTCAAGATGCCGGGCTGGCCGGTCAAGATGAGCGGCTCGAAGGTGCCGATCACGGCGTCGCCATTGCTCGGCGCCGACACCGACGCGGTCTATGGCGAACTGCTCGGCCTCAGCAAGGACGAACTGGCGAAACTGCGCGAGGAAAAAGCCATCTGACGACAGCTCGTCCGCGGCGCGGACGCTTTCGGCCGGGATAGGCGAGGTCCCGGCCAAAGAGGAGCCGGACGGGCCGCTGCCCGATCCGGCTCGATTCTATCATCGGCATCCCGCGTTCGACAATCAGGGGGACATCGGATGAGCGCAATTCCGGGAGGGGTGGGGGACACTCTCGTCATCGGCGCGGCCTCGCCGATGATTGCCAGAAGCTGGGAACCGGCGCAGAGCTACCCCGACCCGGCGATCCGCACCCTCGACCGGCGTTTCGACGCGATCAAGCCGCCATTCAACGCGGCCGTCGAGCGCCTCGCGACCGGTTTCCGCTGGGCCGAGGGGCCGGTTTGGTTTGGCGACGGCCGCTATCTGTTGTGGAGCGACATCCCCAACAATCGCATGATGCGATGGGATGAGGAGACCGGGGCCTGCGCGGTTTTTCGCAAACCCTCCAATCATTCGAACGGCAACACCCGCGACCGCCACGGCCGGCTCGTCACCTGCGAGCACGAAGGGCGGCGCGTAATCCGTATCGAATATGACGGTTCGATCACGGTCATTCTCGACCATTACGACGGCAAGCGCCTCAATTCGCCAAACGACGTGGTTGTCAAATCGGACGATTCGATCTGGTTCACCGACCCGCCGTTCGGGATTTTGGGGAATTACGAGGGCGAGAGATCGCCGCCCGAATTGCCGACCAACGTCTACCGCGTCGATGGCAAGACCGGCCAGGCGGCGGTCGTCGCCGGCGACATCAACGGGCCCAACGGGCTGTGTTTTTCGCCCGACGAAAAGAAGCTCTACGTCGTCGAGTCGCGGTCGGTCCCGCGGCAGATTCGTGTCTTCGACGTCGTCGATGACGGGGTCAGGCTGACTGATGGCCGAGTCTTTGTCAGTCCCGGCGACGGCACCCCAGACGGCTTCCGCTGCGATGTGCACGGCAATTTGTGGTGCGGCTGGGGGATGACGCCCGCGCTCAACGGGGTCGTCGTGTTCGCACCGGACGCGACGATGATCGGCCAAATCGCACTGCCCGAGCGCTGTGCCAATCTGTGCTTTGGCGGGCGCAGACGAAATCGGCTGTTTATGGCCGCCAGCCAGTCGATCTACGCGGTCTATGTCAACACCGAGGGAGTTGCCGGCGGTTGAATTCTGCGGCGGCGCCGTCGTCGCGGCGGGGACCCGGACGCTTTTTGTAACGTCGCACAAATGCTGCGAGGCCGCCTTCCAGCCTGTCGTTTTGCTGCTAGTGCGATCGGTAGATTTAACATATTGTGCGGCGTTCAACTGCCGGAGGAACAGATGAAACGCTTTTTCCTGCTGTGCTCGGTACTCGCGCTTGCCGCCTGCGCACAGCCGGCGCCGCCCCCACCCCCTGCCGCCCCCCCGCCGCCCCCGCCGCCGCCGGAACATAACTTCACGGTGTTTTTCGACTGGGATCGAGCCAATATCACGCCGGAGGGTCAGCAGATCGTCGAGGCTGCCGCCGCCACCTTCAAATCCCAGCCGCCGGTGCCGGTTCAGGTCATCGGGCACACCGACACCTCCGGCTCTCCCGCCTACAACCAGAAGCTCTCGGAGCAGCGTGCGCAGAACGTCGCCGGGGCGCTGTCTCAGGCCGGCGTGCCGCAGGATGCGATGACGGTGACCGGCGTTGGTCAGAACGACCTCAAGGTGCCGACGCCGCCCGGAGTGCGCGAGCCGCAGAACCGCCGCACGGAGATTATCGAAGGTGGCTCCCCGCCACCGCCTCCGGCGCCACCCGGGCCACCGCCGGCCCCAGGTTCGTAAGCAACCGGGCCGCGCAAAAAAAGGGCGCCTGCATAGGCGCCCTTTTTATTTCGCCCCCGGCGACGGGGGCTGACGAACGGCAATTTGGCTGACGTTCTGGTCATGACGGCACCAGCGTCGGACGACCATGACGGTGTATTGTTCGCCAATATCGAAGGGGTGGCTCCGGGCCGCTCTCGGCGAACCGCGCCGCGGCCCTCTACCCGGCCGGGGCAACACTCGTTAAGCTTGCGATCAGAAAAACAGTGGGGACGCGATGGGCTGCGATGGCGATCCTCGGGAGGAAGCGCAGGACATCGAGCCGGGGTCCTGGGCCTCGGCGCAGCGGGTGTCGCGGGTCGTCCTGGCGACGGCGCTCGGCGCGCTCGGATTGTGGATTGTCCACCGTTTCCTGCCGGCGCTCGCCTGGGCGACGATCCTCGCGATTGCGCTGTGGCCGCTCTACCTACGGGCGGAGCAGGCTTTTCCGCCGCGCGGCCATCGCATTGGGTTGGCGCTCGCCGCGACCCTGCTGGTCGGTCTGGTGCTGATCGTCCCGCTCGTCTACGCCGCGGTCGAAGTCGCGCACGAAAGCGGCAGTCTCGTCCGCTATATCGGCGAGTTGCGCCATACCGGGCTGCCGACGCCCTCTTGGCTGGTGCACTTTCCGGGGCTCGGCTACCCGCTCGCCGAATGGTGGCGGGCCAATCTGAACGACCCGCAGACCATGCAAGAATTGCTCGGACGCCTTTACACCCACGTACCCGCCGCATCGGCACGCGCGATCGGCGTCGAGGTCGTCCATCGGCTGGTCATCTTCGGTTTTACCTTGCTGACCTTGTTTTTCCTGTTCCGCGACGGCGAGGCGCTGTGCCGCCAGCTGTTGCTGCTCAGCCAGCGCATGCTCGGCCCGAGCGGTGAGCGGGTCGCGCGCCACATGATCGCGGCGGTGCACGGCACCGTGACCGGCCTGGTGCTGGTCGGCCTCGCCGAGGGCGTGCTGCTCGGATTTGCCTATGCGCTCGCCGGCCTGCCGCATGCCGTGCCGGTCGCGGCGCTGACCGGCGTTCTCGCGGTAATCCCGTTCGGCGCGCCGATCGCGTTTTGCGCGGCCGGGCTCTATCTCTTGGCGAATAGCGACACCGGAGCGGCGATCGGGGTCGTCGCCTTTGGCTTTCTGGTGGTATTCGTCGCCGATCATTTCGTGCGCCCGGTTCTGATCGGCGGCGCCGCGCGCCTGCCGTTTCTGTGGGTGCTGCTCGGAATTCTCGGCGGTTTGGAGACCTTTGGGCTGCTCGGGTTGTTTCTCGGGCCGGTAGTCATGGCGGCGCTGATGTCGCTGTGGCGCGATTGGACCGAGCGCGGCGACAGCGAACCGCCGGCGGCGGCCGTGCCCCGGCAGCGGTTTCGGCGGTGATCGTCCATCGTGCGACAAAGCTCGTCCCGAGGCTCGACAGCGCGGCCCGAGCGGGGCACAATGCCGCGATAACAATCGTCGCGGGTTGCGGGCGGGATCTTGCAGGGCTTTGCTGCTTCGCCGTCGACGGCCCATCCGTCGCGGACGGTTCGCGCTTCCAGCCTATCGGTGAACCAATGGAGGATGCATGAGATACGTTTGCGACGGTCCAGGCGAGAAAACGTGGTTTCGGATCGAGACCGAGGCCGAAGCGGCGAGCGAATCCGATTCGATGCGCCATGCCGTCGAAAAGTTCTTTCGCAAGGAACAGGAAAAAGCGACGCAGACGTTCCAACCGCTGTCCAAGGTCAATTTCGAGCGGGAGATCGGGCTGAAGGCACATATCCAGCGCGAAATGCCGCTGTTCCTGACATTGCGCGACGACGAGGGCAACCCGCTCGCCACCGCGATGCTGCCTCCGGGCGGACAGGACGACCGCACCTTCCGCCCGATCATCGTCGGCCTGGCCAACAGCGACCCCTATGTCGAGCACGCCGATGCGATCCGCGCGCTCGGCCAGCATTTTGGTTTGGCGCTCGAACGCGCCCGCTGCTACCCCTACCGCCGCGACTGAACGGGGTCCGCCCTGCCCGCGGTCCGGCGGGCGTCGCGCGTCGTCGGTTGGCGCGCATGATAACGCGTTGATGCTAGGTCGGAGCATCGCCCGCGCCCGACGGCGCAAGAATAATCGGAACTGATAGCCCGCCTTCGATCGTTATTGCCTCAGGAACGCAAGTTCAAAGAGGTTGTGACGATGAAGAAACTCGTCCTCGCCGGGCTCGCCGCTTTTCTGCTCGGCACCGCGGCCATGGTGCCGCAAGCAGAGGCGCGGTGCTGGGTCAACGCCTACGGGTGGCATTGCTGGCATCCGCATGCCTGGCAATGGCACCATCGCCATTGGCACCCGTACGCCTATTGGCACCATCATCCGTATGCCTGGCGCTACTAAGTAAACAGCCGAATGCGCCGCGGCGGCCCGCACCCGTGGCCGCCGCCAGCGCCTCGCTGAGCCCGGTTGCGCTCCTTTGTGAGGGATGTGGATCAGGGACTTTTGACAGAGATAGTGTCAGATCGCAATAAACGCATTGCATTTCGGTATCTGGCCGCCCCACCAATCTCCGAGGATGACCTTAAAACATTGGCATCGTCTACGCTTTCGGCGAGAGCACTGCGCACAGACCAAGAGCAGGCGGAACGGGTACGAGAGTCGGTACTGAGTGCGATTGATCCGTTTCGTTTTCCGTGGGTTGAGGCAGGACGGACCGCTACAGAACGCGAGCGCGAAATCGCTGTCGTTTCGTCCGCTGTTCTGGTCGCAAGCCAGCGAGTTGGTACCAGGCGGCGTAGCAATGCCAAGAGGCAGCAAGAGGAAGAAGTCAAAAGCCTTTTGCGGTTGATCCAGTTCCAAGAGGTAGAGAGGCGGGACATAACTCTACTCGAAGATGCACCAGGACCGGGCGAATTTTGCGGAGAGAGCAAGCTTGGTCCAAAACGGGCGGATCTAGTCGTGAGACTACCGGATCGACAATGCCTCGCGATCGAATGCAAGGTATCAAACAGCGCGGTGAACAGCTTCAAGCGCGTCAATCATGAGGCCCTGGGAAAGGCCAGAGAGTGGCTTGGCGAATTCGGGACCGCGGGGGTGGTCCCGGCGGCCGTCCTCAGCGGCGTGTTCAACACGGAGAACCTCGTCACGGCCCAAGACGGCGGCCTCTTCCTCTTCTGGGCGCATCGGCTCGACGATCTTCGGTCGTTTGTTCAATCGTGCGCTCCGCATCGCTCCCAACCCGCGAGGCGTCCACCGCGGTGAGATCGCCGCGATTGCCCCGATCTCGACCTCTAAAGACTCCTTGCGCCGGGCGCGCTTGCCAATTACCTAACGAGGGTCGACCCGTTTGAATTCGGCTTCCCGGCCTAGCGTTCCTGTGCGATCGTCCGACCGTGTCTACCGAGCCAATCGATGTCCGATACGCCGTGCGGCCGCGCGGCGGCCTGCTACTACTACGTGGAGTTACCGCTGATGGCGACCGGTACGGTCAAATGGTTTAATGCGCAAAAGGGCTATGGCTTCATCCAGCCCGAAAACGGCGGCGCGGACGTGTTTGTTCACATCTCCGCTGTCGAACGCGCCGGAATGGACAATCTGCGCGAAGGCCAGAGGCTCGACTACGAGCTCGAGCAAGGTCAGCGCGGCCGGGTTTCGGCAGTCAACTTGCGCGCAACCTGACAGGACATGACGTTGAACGGGGGTGCTTAAGCACCCCCGTGTTTTATCGAGGAGGAGTGATTGGCCAAGGAAGACCTGATCGAGTTCGAGGGCTCGGTGCTCGAACTGCTGCCCGACGCGCGGTTTCGGGTCCGGCTCGACAACGGGCACGAAACCCTCGCCTATTCGTCCGGCCGAATGAAGAAAAACCGGATCCGAATTCTCGCCGGCGACCGCGTGACCGTGGAAATGACCCCCTATGATTTGACCAAGGGCCGGATCAATTTCCGCCACAAGGACGAACGCGCAGCACCGCCAATGACCCCGCGCCCGCAATACCGCCGGCGCTGATCAAGGTCCAGCCTTGTGCTGAGGGCATGCCTTATTATCAAAAAAAGATTGACACGCCATCTGTCGCACCCGATCTAGAGCATAACATGGAACGCAACTAAATATTACAAAAAGGCTACAACCTCTCGATGGATTTTTCTGAACTCGACCTGTCGCCTGGGGTCCTCCAGGCGGTGTCAGACGCCGGCTATACCACCCCCACCCCGATCCAAGAACAGGCCATCCCGCACGTAAAGCGTGAGCGGGATGTGATGGGTTGCGCGCAGACCGGAACCGGTAAGACCGCGAGCTTTGTGTTGCCGATGATCGACATGCTGGCGGCTGGGCGCTCGCGGGCGCGAATGCCGCGCTCGCTGATCCTCGAACCGACCCGCGAATTGGCCACCCAGGTCGCCGCCTCGTTCGAACTTTACGGCAAATATCATCGGCTGACGATGGCGCTCTTGATTGGCGGCGAAAGCTTTGTCGATCAGGAGCGCAAGCTCGATCGCGGCGTCGATGTGCTGATCGCGACACCGGGGCGGCTTCTCGATCTGTATGGCCGCGGCAAAATCATCCTGTCGGACGCACACATCCTGGTCATCGACGAAGCCGACCGGATGCTCGACATGGGTTTCATCCCGGATGTCGAACGGATCGTCGGCCTGTTGCCGAGAACCCGGCAGACACTGTTCTTTTCGGCGACGATGCCGGCCGAAATCCGCCGGCTGGCCGACGCGTTTCTGAGCGACCCCGTTGAAATCGCGGTGGCGCCGCCGGCCTCGCCCGCCGCGCTGGTGATCCAGGCGCTGGCCGTCGTCGACCCGCGCGACAAGCGCGACGCGCTGCGCCGGCTGATTCGCTCCGAAGACGTCAAAAACGCGCTGATCTTCTGCAATCGCAAGCGCGATGTGGACATTCTGTTCAAATCCTTGGCCCGACATGGTTTTGACGCCGCCGCGCTGCATGGCGACATGCCGCAGCCAAAGCGTACCGAGACGCTGGAGCGCTTTAAGAACGGCGAGGTGCGGTTGCTGGTGGCGAGCGACGTCGCGGCGCGCGGCCTCGACATCAAGGGCATGAGCCACGTTTTCTGTTTCGACACGCCGGTTCATGCCGAGGATTATGTGCACCGCATCGGTCGCACCGGCCGCGCCGGTCTGTCCGGCCGTTCGTTTATGCTTGCCGCTCCCGAAGACGGTAAAGCCGTCGCGGCGATCGTCAAGCTGATAGGCGAGGACATCCCGATGATCACCGTCGACGGCATCGAGCCGGCCGAACTGGAGTACGAGGAGCGCCGTCGGGGGCGGTCGCGGCAGGCGCCGCGTCCGGCAAACGACCGGCATGCCGGGGCGAGTGGCGCCGAAAACCGGCGCAAGCCGACCGAGGAGCAATCGCGGCCTCGCAACCAGCGCGGGAGCGCGGCACGCCCGGCCAGCCGGCCGAAAGCAGCGGCACTGGCATCGGCGCCCGTCCCGATCGTCGCCGAGGGTGGAAATGCGGCGCGGTTCCAGCATAGCCCGGCGCCGCGCCGGCCGCGCGAACCCGAGCGCGCCGCCGAGCCCGACCGCAAAATCGTTGGGTTTGGCGATCATCTGCCGGCCTTCCTCGCCCGGCCGCCGAGGATCGTCGCCCGCCCCTGAGCATGGCCGACGGGAGACCGCGATGAAAACGATCTTCGTCATGGTCAAATGCGAACTGGGCAAGGCCTATGCCGTAGCAGACGAGGCCGTCACCAGCGTCGAACAGGTCTCCGAAGTTTATTCGACCTCAGGCCAATACGATTTGCTGATGAAGGTGTATTTGCCGGAGACGGCCGATATCGGGCATTTCGTCACCGAGCAACTGCAGACTTTACCCGGCGTCAAAGACACATTTACGATTATCGCGTTCAAGGCATTCTCCGAAGATTCCTCTTCGTAGCCGGGGGCGGTCCGATGGGCGAAGGCAAAGCCGGCTGGGTGCGTGTCGCCGGCCGCGGCGATCTGGCAGGTGGCGAGGTGATCGGGGTCGAGGCTGGCGGCCGGTCGATCGCGGTTTACGACTGCGACGGCGAATTGTTCGCCACCGACAATATCTGCACCCATGCCTATGCTTGCCTGTCCGACGGCTGGCTTGACGGCACGACGATCGAATGCCCGTTGCACGCCGCGCGTTTTGACGTGCGCACCGGCCAGGTGCTCGACCCTCCCGCCACCGAAGATCTGAAGACCTATCCCGTCCGCCTCGTCGACGACGACATCGAGGTCAAGCTCGACTGAGAGCGCATGAACCCGGCTGCGCCGATCGGCGAAGCGCTCAGCCGTCCGGCGCGCGAAAGACTATGGCGCCGCCGAGCGATGGCGGCAGGGTCAAGGCGAGGCCGTCGTCGATCGGCCGCACGGCAAGGCCGGCGTGGGCGAGCAGTTGGCCCGCGCGGCCGAGACCGGCGACCTCGATTTCATAAGCAGCGAGATACGGCAGCGGCGCGCCCGGTGGGATCCCGAATTCACGCTGCAAATACTCGGGAGAAGCAAACCGCAACACCCCGCGGTCAAGTGCGATCGTCGCAACTTCCCGCTCGCGCCGCGCCGGCCGGCCAGTGAATTGCGCGAAACGCCGGGCGGGCTCATCCGGGTCGGCGGCGGCGATCCACAATGCCAGCAGCGCCAGCGCGCCGTTCGGGTGGTCGAGATGGCGCTCGGGCCACACCAACTTCTCGGTGTGGTGGGTTAGAAACTGGGTGCGGCCCTCGGCCATGACGCCAGGTGCGATGCGGGTGATGGTGAACCGCGCGTCTTCCTTGCCATTTTCGGTCGTTACCGGCCGCCGCATGTCGACGAGCGGCAAGACCGGGAAGCCGGCATCGGCGAGCCGGCGATGCTCGCGCCCGGCGTCGGCACAACTGAAGGCGGCGAGATGTAGACCAACATGGCGGGTCAGCCGGTCGGCGAGCTGTCGCGCCAGTGGCGCGTCGCCGGTCGCGGCGAGGATTTCGACATAGCCGCGGCGCAACATGGCGCAGCGATTGCCCATCCCCGCGGCCACCGGCTTGCCCTTCACCCGGTTGGTCTGGGCGGTAAACGGCGTCAGCCGGAAACCGCAACCCGCCAGCGCGGCCGCAGCCGGCTCCATCGCCGGGACAAAGTGTGCCACATGGTCGAGAAAAACCGCGCCCGGTTCGGGCAATTGTGCAGGCATGTTCCGCCCCGATCAGTTCTCCAGCGGGAGAGCATCAAAACCGCGCGCGCGGTGTTTGCCAATCGAACACCACGTCCGGAGGCTCTTTGGGCTTGATCGCCGGGGGATCCCAGTCGCGCGGGCTACCCTCGTCAACCGCCAAAAATTGCGCTATTATCTACATCAAAGGTCATGCGGACGATCGCGGCATATTACCGTCCGGCGCCCCTTCGGCCCGCGGGCTGCTGCCATTGCGAAAGCGGGGGCCCGATTTTCGCGGGAATGACGATTAACTTTTTGCGCTCGCGTAATCCTTTTCCGGTCAGTGCGGTGGGTCCGGCGGCGGTTTGATAATGGCTGTCATGCTTTCGAGAATATCGATTTCGACCCGGCGAAAACTGGTCTCGATCCTGCTTGCCGTGATGATCTTCGCGCTGCTCGCCGGGTTGGTGACCCTTGCCGAAGGTCATTCGCCGGTCTTCGGAGTCATCAACGCGGTGCTGGCCGGGACCGGGGTTGGCCTCTTCGAGCAGTTTTACGTGCAGAGCCGGCGCGGCAGGTGGATGCGCAACAGCCATCCCCTTCTTTCGATCTTGATCTATACCGTTGTCGTCGCCGTGTTGTTTTTACTGGCGATAAACTTCTCACACGCGGTGCTGCACTATCTGTATCCGGTGCCGGTGCCCTATGCCCGATTACCGTACATTCTTCCGGTCGTCCTGGCCTTGTCGGTGGTCGGCATCGTCGTGATGCGCGCGGTGCATTTCATCGGCATCGACACCTTGTTCCATCTGATGATCGGCACCTATCACCGCCCGGTGGTCGAGCAGAAGGTTCTGGTCTTTATCGACATCAACAATTCGACGGCACTTGCCGAGCGGCTCGGCGCGCTCGAAATCAAATCCTTGGTCGGGAAGTTCCTGTTCGATATTTCGAAGCCGATCACCGATCACGGCGGTGCGATCTATCTTTACAAGGGCGACGGGCTGATCGCGATCTGGGATTGGCGCGAGGCGGTGCATGACGATAAGATATTGCGCGCCATCGATGCGGTGTTCGCCGCCGTTCGGCGCGAGCATGGCCGCTATATGTCGCAGTTCGGTGTCGTCCCGCGCTTTCGCATCGGGGTCCATGGCGGCGACGTGGTCGTCAGCGAACAAGGCGACACCAAGCGCTCGATCGGCATCTATGGCAGCACGATCAACATCGCCTCGCGCATGGAGGAAGCGGCAAAGGCGCATGGCGTAGCCTGCGCGATCTCGGGGGATGTCGCGCAGGCGCTGTCGGGCGCCGCCGACCGGCTCCACCCGATCGGCTCCGATAAGATCAAGGGCATCGCCACCGAGATCGCGATCTTCGAATATCGCGAGGAGCCGGCCTTGAGCGCGGCTCCGATCGGCAGCGGTTGGCGGTCCGGTCGCTGGGGCCGGACCCGCGGCGCCGCGGTTCGACCGCTCAAAGCGCCTGTCGAAAGGTCAAATTGATCCGGCCGCGGCCGGTCAGCGGGTGCTCGCCGTCGCCGAGAGGGGCGATGCCGTGATAAACGAGCCGGGCCGGGCCGCCCCAGACGACGACATCGCCGCTCTCCAGCCGCAGCCGCCGCGGCCGCTCCTTGCGGCTGAGGCCGCCCCACAGAAAGACCGCCGGCAGCCCGAGCGACACCGAGACGACCGGCGCCGACATGTCGCGCTCGTCCTCGTCGCGATGCAACGACAGCTTGGTCTCGGGCTCGTAGCGGTTGATCAGACAAGCGTCGGGGATAAACCCGGCGAAACCCGCGCTCGCCGCGGCGCGCGGCGCCAATGACCGGAAAATCGCCGGCATCGCCGGCCACGGGCGCCCGGTCGCGGGATCTTCCGCCGCGTAGCGATAGCCGCCGCGGTCGGTGACCCAGCCGGCCTCGCCGCAGCTCGTCATTGCCACCGACATGCGAAACCCGCCCGGCGTGACCATGTGGCGAAACGGGGAGATCGCCGCGACGTCATCGACGGCGGCGGCCAATGCCGGGGCCTCGGCCAGCGCATACCCGCGCAGCAGGACGGCCCCCTCGGCCAGCCGCTCGCGGTCCTCGCCCGGCGCGGTGCCGGCGAAAAAATCGGCGATCTCGGCCGGGCGGCCGGTCGTCACCCGAGCGGGATCGCGCGCAATGCCGTCGTGTCTTGGCGCGCGCCGGCGAGCACGTAGTTGACATCGGTGCCGGCGATCACAAAGCGGGCGCCGAGGCGGATCAATTCGCCCTGCAGAGCGACATTATGGCGGATGCCGCCGACGCCCAGCGTCTTGCGGTGGGTTCGGCACGCCTGCGCCACCCGCTCATAAGCCTCGCGCAGCCGCGGATGGTCGACCTGGCCCGGAATGCCGTAATCGGTCGTCAGATCGCCCGAGCCGATCAGCAATACGTCGATCCCCGGCACCGCGGCGATTGCCTCGGCATTGTCGATGCCCTCGGCGGTTTCCAGCATGACGAGCAGCACGGTGTCGGCGTTGAGCCGCGTGTTCAACTCGCCGAGCGGCACCGCACGATAGCCGAGCGCCGGCCCCAGCCCCATCACCGAACGCCGGCCCATGGGCGGAAAGCGGCAGTGGCGCACCGCAGCCTCGGCCTGCGCGCGGCTCTCGACATCCGGAACAATCACACCTTGCGCGCCGCCGTCGAGCACCCGGCTCATCCACTGCCCGTCATGGCTCGGCACCCGCACCAAGGGCGTGATGCCAACCCCGAGCGAGGCGGCGCAGATCGTCGCGGTGGTGTCGATCGAGTAGGGCGCGTGCTGCATGTCGACATAGAGCGCGTCATAGCCGCCGGCCTTGGCGACCATCGCGATATCGACGCTGCGCGCCAGGCGCAGATTCATGCACAGCACCAGCTCGCCCGCCGCGAGCTTCTGCTTCATCAGGTTATGGGTCGCGTCTTCGGCCATCGGCGTCCTTCGGTATTCCCGAGGAGCCCCTCATCCCGGCCCTCTCCCCGCAAGCGGGGCGAGGGATTGCCAAATCTCCTCAGCTCGATCCCTCTCCCCGCGAGCGGGGAGAGGGTTAGGGTAAGGGGCGGACCCTAGTCCTTCCTTACCCGCAGGCGACGGCGTAAACGTCGCGCACGCCCTCGGGCAGCCGGGTCTCGCTCCAACTCTTGCCGCCGTCTTGGGTCCCGAAGACCTGGCCAAACCGCGACACGCCAAACACCTGATTGGGGTCGCGCGGATGGACCGTAACAGCCATCATCGTCGCCTCGGCCTTGATCCCGTGATCGAAGCGCTTCCAGGTCTGGCCGACATCGTCCGAGCGATAGATCGAACCGTCGGTGCTGCGCGCCGCCGGGCTGAGGCAGGCGTAGAGCACCTTCGGATCGTGCGGCGAGACGCGGATGTCGCGGCCATACGTCAAGGGCGAGAAGCGGTTGATCTCCATGTCCTGCCAGCTTTGGCCCCTATCGTTGCTGCGGAACAGGCCCATGCGGTTGGCGAGGAACACGGTGCCGGGGGCGGCGGCGCTGCACGCCAGCGCGTGGCCGTCGAGCATGCCTTCGATCTCGGTCTGGCTGCCGATCCGGCTCTTGTATTTCGGCTGCTCGCAGAAGCGGATCAGATCGGCGGTGCAGTCCTCCCAGCTCTCGCCGCCGTTGCGGCTGCGCATGGCACCATTGGCTTCGAGCGTCGCGTAGATGTCGTCGGGCGAATTGGGGTCGACGTCGAGCCGCATCACCCGGCAGGCGAACCCCATGATGACGCGGTCCGGCAGGCCGGGATCGGCGGTCTTGCGCCAGGTGTCGCCGCCGTCGTCGCTGCGGTAGACCGCGGGCGGGGTGGCGCCGGCATAGATGATTCGCGGGTTTTTCGGGTGGATGCAGATCGACCAGATGTCGGGGTCGCCGGGCAGGCTCAAGCGCTCCCAGCGGTCGCCGCGATTGGTGCTGCGAAAGCTGCCCTTGGTGGTGCCGATGTAAACCGTGTCGGGGTGCTCCGGATGGACCGTGATCGCGTGGACCTCGGCACCTTCCGGCAAGCCGTTGGCCAGCCGCCGCCAGCCACCGTCGCCGACGGTCTGGCGAAATACGCCGCCCATCGTCCCGCCCATCGACTGCGCCGCGCCCGCGTAAACATTGGTTGCCGCCATGATCTCCTCCCTCGGATGAAATCCCGCAAGGATCATACGCCGCCGCCGCCCGCGGCAAAAGCTTTAGGTAGGCTGACAACGCGGGGCCGGTCCAGCTCGACTGGGAGGCGCGTTTTTGGTAAAAAATTCGCTTGTTCAAACACGAGGTTAAGATGCTCCTTGCACGAGGAACAATTGATGAGGCGGTTTTTCACGATAAAGTTATGCTAGTGGAGGGCTTCTAACGCTTGCCTCCCGCGGTGGACGGCGGCGAGGATAGCGTCGGCGGATTTGATCCAGACGAACGGTTTGGCCTGGTCGTTGGTTTGAGCGGTGAAGCGGTTGATGGCGGCCTGCAGTGCGACGATCGAGGTGAAGACACCGCGCTTGAGCCGTTGCCGGGTAAGCTTGGCGAATAGGCCCTCGACCGCGTTGGCCCAGGAGCAGGAAGTCGGGGTGAAGTGGAAGGTGAAGC
>DATMKU010000161.1:0-12196 GCA_035570935.1 Allostellaceae bacterium | reverse complement strand
CCTTTTCGCTGAAGTGCTGGCCGAGGCGGATGCCGAGTGACCGGCTGGAAAGCCTTTGCCGGAAGCGCTAAGTTGAGCCGATGGAGCCGGCCTACAAATTGCTGAATGTCGAGGAATTCCTCGACGCCTGCCCAAACGACCAGCGCCATTACCAGCTGTTCGACGGCTTCATCGTCGCGATGGCGCCACCCGCGATCGCGCATCAGGTGATCGCCGGCAGGCTTTCGGGCGAAATTTATGCGGCTCTTCGTTCGACCCGTCCCGAATGCTTTGTTCGTCCTCAGGCGGGGATTGCTCCGATGGGCGCCCGAGGCCGCGATCATTTTGAGACCGATCTGACCGTCAGCTGCGCACCGCTTGACCGCGATGTTCGCGGGATCGTCTCGGAGCCGCTGCTGATCGTCGAAGTGCTGTCGCCATCGACCGAGCGAGACGATGTTTTCGTCAAACTCCCGGCTTACCAAAGCATCGCGAGCCTGCAGGAAATCCTATACGTCGAGACCGAGCGGATCGGCGCGACAGTGTATCGCCGCGATGGGGTCGGGTGGGCCGCGATCGAGGCCGGCGCCGCGGACCGGCTGACGCTCGACACCGTCGGGCTCGATATTCCGCTCGCCGATCTGTACCGCGGCATTCCAGGGTTACCTGATCCCATTGAATAGTCCCAGGGGTCGATGACGGCGGCTGCTGTCAGCGCCGCGCCAACAACTCGTCGCGGCGATGGCCGGCGACGGTCGCCGCCACCGCGGCGATAAAGGCGCCGACCACCATCGCAAAGGCGGTGAAGAACGACAGGTAAGAGGCAGCCTTGCGCGCCTTGTCGGCGGCTTGGCGAAGCTTGACATCGGCCGCCTTCGCCTGGGCGATCGCGTCGTCGACCCGCTTGGCGGCATCCGGCTGGCTGAGCCCAGTGCGAGCAGAAACGAGCTGCGCCAGATAGGTCCGGTCCGCGGCGGGCACATCGCCGGCGCCGACATCGTGGACGATGATTCGCGTGGCCTCGGCACGCGACGCCTGCGGGTTGGCGCTAGGATCGGGATGATCGGTGCGGAACATCGTGTCGACCAGATATCCGCTCGGATCGAGGGTTGCCGAACCTGGCTGGGCGGCGGCGGCACCAGCGGCTCCCTGCGCCGCCGAGGATGCGACGGAGCCGGCTGTCCGCGCCGCCCCGCCGATCAGCGACGAGGTCGCCGAGGCCAGCACCGCCGCGGTGATCACCGCGGCCACCGCCCAGGCCAAAAACCCGTGGGCGGTGTCGCGGAAATAGATTTCGTCGCTGTGCACCGAGACCCATTTGGTGCGCAGCCGGCCGGTTAGATAGCCGCCGAACGCCGCCGACAGCCACTGCACGACGAGCAGCCAGATCGCCGCGGCTACGGTAAAGGTGGTCGCCGATGCGCCGGAATTGGACCACGGCGAGACCGAGGCGAAACCCAGCCCCGCGCCGAGTGCCAGCAGCATCAGGCCGATTGCCGCGATCGCAAACGCGCCGGCGATGATCGCCGCCCATGAGACCGCCGACACCGGGCTCTCGGCCGGCGCCGATCCGGATACGACGAGGCGCTCTCCGGTTACGTCAATTGTCGAGCTTTGCATCAAAGCCTCCCAAATTCGCCTAATGCCACAGCAACAGCAGGATGATGATGATCGGTATCGGTATGCCCAGCAGCCACAGCAGAATGGCACCCACGGTTGGACCCTCCACGAGGTTTACTGTCGCGAAACGACAGCAATCGCCGCAATGTTCCGGCATATGCCCAAAAATTCGGCAGGGATAATCCCCGGTTCGGCGGATTCAATTCCCGTCTAGCCGCGCCATGATTCCCGATTGAAGTGCCACGCGCATTTTACTCATAAGCCATTGACATAACTTGCTCTTTTGACATCCGAATCGGGTTGTCGGACAAAATATCCGGTTATTCCCGTCCAATCGGGAATTCCGGCCGCGGTTGGTGGATCTGTCAGGTCGCTCTGTTCGACGGCGCGCGCGAGAACGAACCGGGGTGTGCTATCCTCTCCACTCGCGGGTATGATGATAGAGGAGAGCAGCGATGCCCGACGACGACATTCATCCCCATGATCATGCGCCGGGCTCGGAATTGTCAGAGATGGAGGTGCGGGTGCGGGCGCTCGAAACCATCCTGACCGAAAAGGGCTATGTCGACCCGGCGGCGTTGGACCGGATCGTCGAAGCCTTCGAGACCAAGATCGGGCCGCGTAACGGCGCGCAGATCGTCGCCCGCGCCTGGACCGACGCCGATTTCAAATGCCGGCTGTTGGCCGACGCGACCGCGGCGGCGAATTCGCTCGGTCATGTCAGCCGCGTCGGCAGCCATCTGATCGCCGTCGAAAACACGCGCCAAACCCACAACCTTGTCGTCTGCACCTTGTGCTCGTGCTATCCGTGGGAGGTGCTGGGATTGCCGCCGGTCTGGTACAAATCGGGCCCCTACCGCTCACGCGCGGTCATCGACCCAAAGGGCGTGCTCGCCGATTTTGGGGTGACCCTTCCGCCCGAGACCGAAATCCGCATCTGGGATTCGACAGCCGAGACGCGGTTCATCGTCGTGCCGATGCGGCCCGCCGGGACCGAGGGGTGGAGCGAGGAACGGCTTGCCGACCTCGTCACCCGCGACAGCATGATCGGCGCCGGGCTCGCCAAGGCGCCGCACGAGGAGGCGGCGGCATGACCAACTCCTTGCACGACATGGGCGGCATGCACGGTTTCGGCGCGGTCGAGGCCGAGCCGAGCGAGCCGCCGTTTCACCAGCGCTGGGAGGGCCGCGTTTTTGCGATGCAGCGCGCGATGGGCTTTACTGGGCTGTGGACGATCGATGCCGGCCGCGCCGCGCTCGAGGCACTGCCGCCGCTCGATTATCTCAGCTCATCCTATTACCGGCGCTGGTTTCTCGGTCTTGAAGCTCGGCTGTTGCGACGCGGCCTTGTCGGCGCGGACGAAATTGCCGCCGGCCGTTCCTTGCGCGCGGGCATCGACCTGCCGCGCACCCTAACCGCGGCCGACGTCGAGAAAACCCCGACCCGCGGTGACTTCACCCGCCCGACCAACCACAGGGCGCGGTTTAAGGAAGGCGACCGAGTGCGCACCAAAAACATCAATCCCGCGACCCACACCCGCCTGCCGCGCTATGCCCGCGCCAGGACCGGCACGGTCGAGGCGATCCGCGGCTGTCATGTGTTTCCCGACACAGCGGCGCTCGGCGCCGGCGACAACCCGCAATGGCTCTACACCGTCGTGTTCTCCGCCCGAGAATTATGGGGCGAGGACGCCGACCCCGCCGTCAAGGTGTCGATCGAGGCGTTCGAACCCTATCTCGACCTGGTATGAGCGCCGAGGCGCATATCGCCGGCGAAGTCCCCGGCATCCCCCGCGGGTCGGACGGCCCGGTCTTTCGCGCACCGTGGGAGGCGCAAGCCTTTGCGATGGCGCTGGCCCTGCACGAGCAAGGGCTGTTCACCTGGCCCGAATGGGCCGCGATTTTGGGCGACCAGATCAAACGTGCCCAGGCGGCAAGCGACCCCGACACCGGCGAGACCTATTACCGTCATTGGCTCGCCGCCCTCGAACATATCGTCGCCGCAAAGGGTGCGGCCGACCGCCCGTCCCTCGCCCGCCATCGCGCCGCCTGGGAGCGCGCCGCCCGGCGCACGCCGCACGGTTCCCCGATCGCCCTAGCCTCGGAAGATTTCACCGCCTGACAAGATTTGCGATGAAGCCCTTAGCCGATCGTGTTTCTGGTCGCGAGTGTCGGGGTTCAATTCTTGTCGGGCGCAGCGCGTGGGTTCGACCGGACCGATGCCGCCACGCCGCGCGCGCTGTGCAGCATGTCGCGGCTGCTGCGGTGGTCTCAGGGTGCAGTCACTCGCCGACGATGGACCTGCTCGGCTCCTATTTCCCGGCCTGGATGCTGTGCGCGGTCGTCGGCATCGTCGCCGCCGTCATCATCCGTCAACTTCTCGCAGCGGCCGGCATCGACGCGTATGTCGTTGCCCCGCTGCTGACTTACGCCGCGCTGGCGATCTCCGCGACGCTGCTTGCCTGGCTCATTTGGCTCGGCCATTGAGTGATGTCGGCGCTGCGCAAAATGGCCGGGATCCTGGTCAGCCTCTTGGCATTGGCGGGTCTCGTGGTGACCGGGGTGCTCGTAGCACGCCGGATCGACGCACGGCCGCGTACCGATGATGCCTATCTGCAAGCCGACATCGTCCACATGGCGCCCGATGTCAGCGGCCGCATAGTCCAACTCGATGTCCGCGACAACCAGAAGGTGCAGCGCGGCCAGGTGCTGCTCCGGATCGACCCAGAACCCTACCGGCTGCGGGTGGACCAGGCGCGCGCCGCGGTCCACGAGCTGGAGGCGACACTCGACGTCACCGCCGACCAGGTCGCCTCGCAAACCTCCAAGGCCGACGCCGCCGCCCGCGGCATCGGCGCCGCCGAGGCGCAGCGCACTCTCGCCGCCAGCACGCTGGCGCGGATCGAGCCGCTGCTTGGGCGCGGTTTCGTCACCGCCCAACAAGTCGACCAGGCCCGCACCACGCAGCGCACATCGCAAATCGCGCTCGTGCAGGCGCAGCTGCAGGCCACCGAGGCGCGTCAAGGGATCACCAGCACCAAGCCGATCGCGAGCCAGCTCGAAGCCGCGCGCGCAACACTCGCGCTGGCAGAGCGCGATCTAAGCAAGACTGTCGTATACGCGCCCTGCGATGGCCGCATCACCGCGCTCGACATCGCCGCCGGCGAATTCGCCGCTGTCGGCCACCCGCTGTTCACGATCATCGATACCGAGCATTGGTATGCGATCGGCAATTTCCGTGAAACCGAACTCGCCGGCATCAAGCCGGGGCAGCGCGCGACGGTCTATGTGATGGCGCAGCCAAACCGTCCATTGCGCGGCGAGGTTGAAAGCCTCGGCTGGGGTGTCGCGTCGGATGTCAGCGTCACGCTGGGGGGCCTGCCGCATGTCGAGCGCACCCTGAACTGGGTACGCATTGCGGCGCGCTTCCCGGTGCGCATTTCGCTCGACGCGCCGCCCGACGATTTGATGCGCCTCGGCGCCTCGGCGGTGATCGTGATCGAGAAATGAGGGCCCCGCCGGCGCGCAACAACATTCCGCCCGATGTGGACGAGGGCGACGCGCGCGAACTCGTTGCACTGCTGCGCCGCGAACTCCGTCCAACCCCCGGCCGGCTCGGCGACTGCACGCGCATCGTCGTCGTGCTCCTCGGCCTCATCGCGATAGCCGAAACCTTCCGCCTCACCGAGATTGCCCTCTCGGCCTACATTGTTCTGTTCCTGTCGGGTCGCGAGGCTGCCTCCACTGTCCTGACCGCGCTGCTCGCGGGCATCGCCGTCGTCCTGGCGATTTTCGTGACGATTGCGGTCTTCATGCTCAGCCTGTCGGAACCAGCGTTACGGATTCCGCTGATGGCGGCAATGACCTTCGTCGCGATGTTTCTGTCGCGGGCGGCGACGCCGGGACCGGTGTTCTTCGTCGGCGGTTTCATCGTTGCCTACGGCCTGACCTTGGGCGACCAGGTGCTCGGCCTCGCGCTGCAGCCCGCGACCGCGGGCAATGCGGAGCAGTTCGCGTTGCCGGAGATCGTCTTTGTCTCGCCGGAAGAAGCGCTGTTGCGTTTTCTCCTCTGGTTGAGCCTGGCCGTTGCCCTCCCCGTCATCCTGCTAATCGTCGCCAACCTGCTGACCGGGCGCGACCCGGCGCTCCTGCTGTACCAGGCGCTGGCCGAGCGACTGGCAACGGCCGCACGCTTTTGCGCCGGCGAGAGCGGAGCGGAACGCCGGCTCGAAGCCCAAGCCTTCGAGGGCACAGCACAGCTGCACAAGCTGCACCATCTCGCCGGACTGCTGCACCGTGGCCGACCTCGCCTCACCTGGGGCGCGTCGCTGATCGACGGGATCGGCCGACTCGGCCTCCTGCTGCTCGCCTGGTTCCGCGTCGCGGGCGACGCGCGCAACCCGCTGGTTCCGGCGGCGGGCGTCTGCCGCGCGGCGGAACGCGCGCTGCAGGATGGCGCGGCCCCGAGCTTCGAACCGGTCACCATCACCGCGACCGGAGCCGCCCGACCCGTGGCCGACCGGATCACGCTCACGCTGCGCGAGATCCGCGAGGCGCTGGCTGGAACGGTGGCGAGCAAGGAGGCGGAAGGCGCCACGCGATTGCCGCGACAGCTGCTGGCGGCGGATGCGTTCACCAACCCGGATCACGCCCGCTTCGCCCTCAAGGTCACGCTGGCCGTGATGGTCTGCTATTTCGCCATGAACCTCGCTGACTGGCCCGGCATCCATACCTGCGTGATCACCTGCTTCTTCGTCGCGCTCGGCACGGTCGGCGAGACGATCCACAAGGCGACGTTGCGCTTCATCGGCTGCTTGATCGGTGCGGGGCTCGGCCTCGGCGCGATCCTGCTGCTGATGCCTGACATGACCGATCTCGGCCACCTTTTCCTATTGCTGGCACCGGTGACGTTGCTCGCGGCGTGGATCGCCGGTGGCAGCGAGCGCATTGCCTATGCCGGCCTGCAGATCAGCCTCGCTTTCTACCTTGTCGTGCTGCAAGGCTACGGCCCGACGATTGACATGTATACCGCGCGGGACCGCACGATCGGCATTCTGTTCGGCAATATCGTGATCTTTGTCATCTTCACGACGATCTGGCCGGTGAGCGTGGCCAACGTCGTGCGCACCAACCTTGCCAAGGCATTGGAGCAACTGGCGGCACTGGCGGGTTTGGGCGCCGGAGCCGACCGCGAGATCGCGCTACCCACGCGGTCCGCGGCCGAGATGGCGTTCGGAGAGGCGATCGCGCAGGCGCGCGCGGTCCTCACCAACGATTTATTTGAAACGAGAGACACGAGGCGCATGGCCTCGCGGCGGCCGATCGACGCGACCGTGGTGGACAAGGTCGGCCGACTGTTTATCTCGATCTCGCAGATCCTCGACCTGCGCGCCGACACGGCTTGGCGCAACCTGCCTCCGCCGGTGCGCGAGGCGTATGGCGCGCATCATCAGATGCTGGCGGCATGGTTCCAGCAAGCCGCGTTATGGGTGCGCAGCGGTGAGGGAGCGGGGGCGGTGTCGGGCGGTCTGCCGGAACCGCCAGTCTTTTCCGGTGCAGGTGATTATCTCGCGGCGCTCGCGGCCTGGTACGGGCTGCTGTACCGAGACATTCGCGAAATTCTGGACGCAGTCGGTCCGCAACCGCAACCGGTGATCCCGCCGCCGGTCGGCTACGCATTCCGTGCCGGCTAGTCTGCAACGCATCGCGCTCGCCGGATGCGCGCTGCTCGGCGCCTGTAACGACACGCGCGACTTGGCCCCGGCATCACCCGACACCCCGTGGCAAGTCCGCTTGTCCGAAGAGGTCGCGACGCAGCCGGCCTTATCCCGGCCCGGGCCATCCCAGCAATTCACGGTGCCGCCCAACACGGCAGTCCATCTGCCGTCGCACGCCGACATTGATCCCAGCCATGTCTATTCGCTTGTCGAATTGATCGATATCGCCCAGCGCCGCAACCCGGCGACGCGCGTCGCCTGGGAACAGGCGCGGCAGGCGGCGATCAACGTCGGCATTGCGCGCGCCGCCTATCTTCCGGCGCTGACGGCGAGCGCCGTCGCCGGCTACGAGCATATTGTATCGCCGTTCCCCAGTAATCTCGTGGCGCAGGGCTTTATCACCGCCAACATCCAGGAAGTCGTTCCGCAGCTTGCGGTAAGCTATCTGCTGCTCGATTTTGGCGGCCGCGCGGCGGCGGTCGAAGCGGCCGGCCAGCTGTCGATCGCCGGTAACGCGGCATTTACGGCGGCGCACCAGCAGCTGATCTTCAACGTCGCCCGTGCCTACTTCATGCTGGACGGCGCCGATGCCGCGGTGCGCGCGGAGCGGCAGGCCTTGGCCGATGCGCAGGTGGTACAGCAATCGGCCGAGGCGCTGTCCGGCCGCGGCCTGGCTACCATTGTCAACGTTCAACTCGCGCGGCGCGGGACGGCGCAGGCGCAATACGATCTCGCGCAAGCAACCGCGACGCAGCACGATGCGATGTACACATTGCTCGCGGCGATGGAGCTGCCGCCGACAACGACCTTGCATGTGGCGGACGCATCGACGCGCCCGCTGCCGCCGCGTACCGCGCGCACCGTCGACGACACGCTCCGCAAGGCGTTGCAGCGCCGACCCGATCTGTTGGCCAATGTCGCGAAATTGCGCGCGACCGATGCGAATATCGCTGCGGCGCGCTCCGCTCTCGCTCCGAAAATTTCGCTGAGCGCCAATGTGCAGGGCAATATAAGCCGGCTCAACGTCGACAACTCGCCTTATTTCGGGGTCGGCCGGCCGCAGGGTGCGCTGGTTTTGAACCTCGAATGGCCGCTTTACGAAGGCGGATTGCTGCAAAACAAGTTGCACCTCGCCCAGTCGCAGCGCGAAGCGGTGGCGGACGAGCTGAACGAGAGCACCGATCAGGCTTTGCGCGAAGTGGCGCTCGCCTATGATCAGGTCGAAACCGGGCTGCAGCAATACGATGCGGCAGTCGCGCTGCAGACCGCGTCAAATGCGGCGTTCCACAGCGCCAGCGATTCCTATGCGCAGGGTGTGGGCACGTTTACCGACGCGGTTTCAGCGCAGACCGGGCTGGCCGCGGCCCGCGCCGCGGTGGCCCAGGCCCACGCCCAGTCGCTGATCAATGCCGCGGCACTCGCCTTTGCAACTGGCGAATTGACATCGAGTCAGGATTTCGCCCGCGCGGGTAGCACACCGCGATAATCTTGCTCAGGCGAGCATCCGGGCGCGCCCCGGCTCCTCGGGCAAGGGAAGAAAGCCTTGGGCGCCGCGGTCGATAATGCGGCCATCCTTGACGATCAGCGCGATCTCGTCCGGGGATTGCAGCACGGTGATGTCGGCAACCGGGTCGCGGTTCCAGATCACGATGTCGGCCAGCATCCCAGGGGCGACGACGCCGAGTTCGCCGGCAAGGCCGAGAAGCCCGGCATTGCGGCTGGTGTTGGCGGCGATCGCCTCGACCGGGGTCATGCCGACTTCCTTGACAAAGAGTTCGGCCTCCTTACCGTGCCAGCGTCCGTGATGAAACGCCGAGCCGTTGCCGGTGTCGCTGCCGCTCAAAATCGGGATGCCACGGTCGCGGGCATTGCGGATCATCTGAAAGCTCTGGTCGAGCTGGGCCCGCAGCCGATCGATCGACGGGCCGCCGACAGCGCGGCCGATGCCTTGTTCCACCCCGATCCAGGGTGCGGTCAATACCGGAGCGATCGGCATACCGGCCTTGGCGACGACATCGAGGTCGTCCTCGCTCGCCCGGTCGGCGTGGTAGATCAGATCGATCCCGGCCTTGGCCGCGGCCCGGGTCGAGGTCGAGCCGCGCGAATGGATCGCGACCTTGACATTGTGCCGGTGCGCCTCGTCGGCAACCGCCGCGATCTCATCATCGGCGCAGGTTTGGATATCGCCCCAATAGGAATCCGCGATCTTGATCAGGTCGACGCCGCGTTTGCATTGTTTGCGGGTCTCGCGAATGAACTCGTCGCGGGTGTTGCACAACACGCCGGCGGCGTCGCTCGGGCTGCCCTCCCAGGCCGGGTAGGGGTCGGGATCGAAGATGCCGCCGTAATTGCTCAGCGCGCGACTGGCGACGACCATGCGCGGCCCCTCCAACAACCCGCCCGATACCGCCTCGCGGACCGTGACGTCGGTGAACCATTTGCCGCCCGGCACGGCGATGCTCGTGACGCCGGCGCGCAACACGCGACCGATCGCGTATGCCGCCCACAAGGTGCAGAACTCGGCGCTCGACGAGTACTTGACGCCCGGCAACGCGCCCTGATGCAGCGAGATGTGGCAGTGCGCGTCGATCAGCCCGGGCAGAATATGTTTGCCCGCGGCGTCGACGACTCGATCATCCGGGCATTCCGGCCGCATCATGCCGCGGGTGTCGCCGACATGCGCGATCCGGTTGCCCTCGACGACAATCACCGTGTTCGCCACCGGGTCTCTCCCCGTCCCGTCGATCAGCGTCCCGTTCTTGATCAACAGACGTGGTTGGTCTTGCGCCATCGCAGCACTCTCCCTGTTCGCAAATCAAAGCGAGGCTACGTCATCGGCACCGCCGTTCCCAGCGCTGCCGCGCGAGCCCGGTCAGGTCGTCTGCGGTTGCGGCGATCCCGCGAGGCTGCGGATCAATTGCGCCAGTCGCGGCGCCAGGGCGGTCAGGCTGTATTGCTGTTGCGCAACCGCGCGGCCGGCTGCACCAAGCTGCTCCGCCCCGCGGCGATCGGCGAGGATGCGCGATATCGCCTCGACCCACTCGGCTTGGGTCACGGCCGCCAGCCCGATTTCGCCGTGCGCCAGCACATCCCTGTTCATCCCCACCGGCGACACCACGCAGGGGCGCCCGGCGGCCATATATTGCAGCATCTTGAAGCTGCATTTGCCGCGCTCCCAGGGGCCATCCTCGAGCGGCATCAGCCCCAAGGTCAGGGAAGCGAGGAAATCGTTCTCGGCGGCGCGCGACCACGGCACATAGCGCACCGGCAAACCCGGCAAGTTGGGGAGCCGCTCGCTGCACACAGCGATCGACACCTGCGGAAAGCGGCGCACGATCGCGGCCAGCGCCGGCGCGATCCCTTCCAGATATCGCAAATTGCCAAACGACCCGATCCAGCCGACGGACGGGCGCTCGGGCAACGGTCTGGCGCGGTAAAAATCGGTATCGACCGCGGTCGGCAGCACCTCCACCGCCGCGTTCCAGCGACGCCACGCCTCGGCGAGCCAGTCATTGCCGACGACGACGAGATCGGCGCGCTCGGCCAAATGTCTGGCGGCCCACCCCCGGCGAAAGAGGTGAATGGCGTCGTCGACATCGACGATCCGCGGCCGCCGGGTGAACCGTTCCAGCGTATAAAGGGTCGAGATCATCTCGCGATGCAGCAGGGTCAAATCCGCCGCCCATCCGGCCGCGACCTGCGGCAGCCGCTGCGCCAGCGCCCCCACGAGCCACGCCGGGCGCCGCCAGCGCCGCTCGGGCGGATAGGAGCCGAGCCCCGGGCCGAACTCGACGACATCGACACCCGCACTCGCCAGCAACGGAATATACTGGCGCACGCGAAACCGCGCCGACGGCGCCTTTGCCCCGCCGGTAAACGCCGCGACGCGAACATTCCCGGTTTTCGGCCCCACCCCGGCCCCTGGCCACCTTGTCGGTCCGCCGCCGCGCTCGGTCAACGAGCCATGTCACAATAGCCCCATTCGGGCGAGGATCGCCGATGGCGAATACTGGCGCTGCAAGGTGCCGCGCGAGCGAAAATACGCGAATATCTCAGTCAAATATGCGGCGTCCTCGCCGACCCATTCGGCGATCGCGTCCTGGATCTGGCTGAACAGATAATCGCCTCGATAGACGAGGTCCTTTTTCAGAAATGGAAAGGCAGTGTACCGTATCAGGATCAAATTCGCGGTGTTCATCGTGTTCGACATCCCGATTTGTTCCATGATGTCGCGCCGCAAAAAACTCCCAGCGGTTCCATCGGGCGACTGCGCAAACGCAATCTGCTGCATGGCCGCGGTCAGCTCGCGATAGTCTCCAGGGCTCAGCCCCAGCAACAACCGATCGACGGCTTGCGCCAATGTTCCTTCGAAAATCAAATCGAGGATCATCGTTTGCGTATACAGAGGATTGGGGTGGATGCCGTGCTTTGAGAGATAACGCGAAATCCCGACTTCCCCGTTCTTGATGCAATGCCTGCGATACGACAATGGGACGTAGCTGCGCCAAAATTGCTGGAACTCCGGGCGATGAAACAGCGCCCCCGAGGCGACAAAAAACCAGCTCTGCACATGATAGCTCTGGTCGAAGGTGTCGGTAATCCCGATGTAGTCGTCGCTCATTTGCCGGAGTCGGCTGAGCAACAATGCCAAGGTGGAGGGTCGGACAAAGATGCTGTCGTTGCAATAAATGACCTGCGTGACCTGCCCATTGCGGCGCTCCAGGTCGCACAATGCCTTGCTGCCCCATTTGTAGCCGCCAAAATCACGCCCGCCGCGCGGCCTTTCAATCACCGAATGGCAATACGGCAAAAATTTTCCCGTAAGTTCGCCGATCAAACTACCGTTGTTGATCAACATGACATTGTAGCCCGCGTTTTGCA
>DATMKU010000160.1:0-10929 GCA_035570935.1 Allostellaceae bacterium | reverse complement strand
CGCCGCCGTCGCCGCCACGGCGGGCGAGGCCGGGGCATTGCTCGGCCGATTGTTGGCGGCGGCGGGACCGGCCGATGCGGCGCTCGCCGCGCTCGACCGGCTTGATTTGCCGCCCCGCGCGCGGGCCGAACGGGTGCGGCTCGGTGTGGTGCTCGACGGGCTCCGGGACGCGGCACCCGATCTTGAGGTAACCGTCGACCCGGTCGAGAATCGCGGCTTCGAATACCACACCGGCATCAGCTTCACGTTTTTCGCCGGCGGTGCCGCAGCTTGCGGGTCGAGCGGGGAACTGGGTCGCGGCGGCCGCTATCAGGCGGGGGACGAGGCCGCATCCGAGGCGGCAACCGGTTTCACGCTCTACACCGACACCATTCTGCGAACATTGCCCGATACCGTCGCGCAACGCCGCCTGCTGCTGCCGCTCGGAACCGACCGGGACCGCGCCGTTATCTTGCGCGAAAGCGGCTGGATCACTGTCGCAGCCCTCGAACCCGCCGCCGATTGGCCGGCGGAGGCGCGCCGCCTCGGCTGCTCCCACATCCTCGGAGACGACGCGCCGAGAGCGCTCGGCTGAGGGAGGCTCTGGATGGCCAATGTCGCCGTCGTCGGCGCCCAGTGGGGTGACGAGGGCAAGGGCAAGATTGTCGATTGGCTCTCGGAGCGAGCCGACGTCGTCGTGCGCTTCCAGGGCGGTCACAATGCCGGCCACACGCTCGTTATCGGCAATGTCGAATACAAGCTGAGCCTATTGCCCTCGGGCGTCGTCCGGCCCGGCAAATTGTCGATTATCGGCAATGGCGTCGTCGTCGATCCTTGGGCGTTGATCGACGAGATCGACGCCATTCACAAAAAGGGCGTCGATGTAACGCCTGAGAATCTGAAGCTTGCCGACAATGCGGCGCTGATCCTGCCGTCGCATGGCGCGCTCGACCGCGCCCGCGAGGCGCGCAGCGGCGCCGGCCGCATCGGCACCACCGGTCGCGGCATCGGTCCCGCCTATGAAGACAAGGTCGGCCGCCGGGCGCTGCGGGTGTGCGACCTTGCCGACCCCGAGGCGCTGGAGGCGCGGCTCGAACCGCTGCTGCTGCATCACAACGCGTTGTTGCGCGGGCTCGACGAGCCGGAAATCGACCGCCACGAGTTGCTCGCCAGGCTGCGCGCGGTGGCGCCGCGAATCTTGCCCTACGCCGATGCGGTGTGGCGTCTGCTCGACGACGCCCGGCGCCGTGGCCGCCGCATCCTGTTCGAAGGCGCGCAGGGCGCGATGCTCGATGTCGACCACGGCACCTATCCGTTCGTGACTTCGTCGAACACCCTGGCGGGGCAGGCCGCGGCCGGGTCGGGGATCGCGCCGAGCACCGTCGGATACGTCCTCGGGATTACCAAGGCGTATACGACCAGGGTCGGCAGCGGTCCGTTCCCGACCGAATTGTCGGACGAAATCGGTCGTACCCTCGGCGAACGCGGGCGCGAATTCGGCGTCGTCACCGGCCGGCCGCGGCGCTGCGGCTGGTTTGATGCGGTGATGGTGCGGCAGGCGATCCGGATCGGCGGGATCGACGGCATCGCGCTGACCAAGCTCGACGTGCTGGATGGGTTCGACGAGGTCAAGATCTGCACCGCCTACCGGCGCGGCGGCTTGACCTACGACTATGTTCCGGCGGGGATGACCATCCAGGCCGAGATCGAGCCGGTCTACGAAACCGCCGAGGGCTGGCGCGAGAGCACTCGCGGCGCGCGTTCCTGGGCCGATCTGCCGGCGACCGCGATCAAATACATTCGCCGGCTCGAAGAGCTGATCGGCGCGCCGGTGGCATTGTTGTCGACGAGCCCGGAGCGCGATGACACAGTGCTGGTCCGCGACCCGTTCGCGAATTAGCCCGAACGATCGCTAGCGCACGCCGCGGCCGTGCGGGGTCGTCGCGGCCCTGCCGCCGGTCCGCAAATGATCTCGAATATAGCCGTCGACGTGGCTGGTGATCGTATCCAGCTGGTCGGCGAAATAATGGTCGGCACCCGGGATCTTGCGAAAATCGATCTTGATGTCGCGCTGGTGCGACAGCTTGGTGACGAGCTTTTGCACCGAGTCGACGGGCACCACAGTATCCTGGTCGCCCTGCAGGATCAGCCCCGATGACGGGCAAGGTGCGAGAAACGTGAAATCGTAGATGTTGGCCGGCGGCGCCACCGCGATAAAGCTCTCGATCTCGGGCCGCCGCATCAACAGCTGCATGCCGATCCAGGCGCCGAACGAAAACCCGGCGACCCAGCAGGTCCCGGCATTCGGGTTGTAGGTCTGCAGCCAATCGAGCGCCGAGGCGGCGTCGGAAAGCTCACCCTCGCCGCGGTCGAAGCTGCCCTGGCTGCGGCCGACGCCGCGAAAGTTGAAGCGCAGCGTCGAAAAGCCTTGGCGGACGAACGATTGGTACAGGCCATAGACGAGCCGGTTGTTCATCGTTCCGCCGTGTTGCGGATGCGGGTGCAATACAAGTGCCATCGCCGAGGTGGGTCCCCGGGCGTGATGATAGCGCGCCTCGATCCGACCTTCCGGTCCGTTGATGATTACCTCAGGCATGGTGGTTCCAGATCAAATCCGAGTGTGCCGGTCGGCGCCCGCACCTCGGTGGTTTATCTATGCGCCCGCAATTCTTGATCATTTTTGTCGGACAATTATATGCTCGTTGGCGGCCGTCCGCGCAGTGGGGTTCGGCGCGTTCGGCGACGGACACATTAATATAGTGATACCGATGCTGTGGAAGAACCTGCGCGAAGAAATTGACGCGACCCTGGCTCGCGACCCCGCCGCCCGCTCGCGGGTGGAGGTCGTGCTATGTTACCCTGGGTTTCACGCGTTGCTGTTTCACCGCATCGGCCATTGGCTGTGGCAGCACCGCTGGCTGCTCGCCGGACGCTTCGTGTCGCATCTCGGGCGGCTCTTTACCGGTATCGAAATTCATCCCGCCGCTCGCATCGGCCGGCGGCTGTTTATCGATCACGGTATGGGTGTCGTCGTCGGCGAGACCGCCGAAATCGGCGACGATTGCACGCTTTATCAAGGCGTGACCCTGGGCGGCACCTCGCTGACCCGCGGGCAAAAGCGCCATCCGACGTTGGGAAACGGCGTCATCGTCGGCTCCGGCGCGCAGGTTTTGGGGCCATTCCAGGTCGGCGACGGCGCTCGCATCGGGGCGGCCGCGGTGGTGTTGCGCGAGGTTCCCGACGGCGCCACGATGGTCGGCAATCCGGCGCGCCAGATCGCTCGGCGCAGTGCTGCGGCCGAGCCGCGACCGGCGTTTCAACCCTATGCGGTGTGCGGCGACATCCCCGACCCGATCGCCCGTGCCCTCAACGGCCTGATCAACGAAGTCACCAGCCTGCGTGCCCACGTCAGCGAGCTCGGACAGGCGCAGCAGGCGGAGTCTGTCGTCGATCCTCCCGCGCCCGGCGAGGCGCCGCCGTTGCGGCTTGTTGCCGGCGCCGGCGGCGGTAACGGCAGCGACGAAAACGGAGCGCGGGCCTCGTGAGGGCCCCCATATGAGGCTCAGCACCAAGGGCCGCTATGCCGTCATGGCGATGGTCGATCTCGCCCAACACAGCGGTGGCGGGCCGGTTTCGCTCGCCGAGATCGCCGAGCGGCAGGAGATATCGCTGTCCTATCTCGAACAATTGTTCGCGATGCTGCGCAGGGGCGGGCTGGTCAAAAGCGTACGCGGGCCGGGGGGCGGCTATTTGCTTGCTCAGGACCGCAACGAGATCCGCATCGCCGATGTCATTCTCGCGGTCGACGAGCCGATCCGGGCGACCCGTTGCGCGCCCGGCGCGCCGACCGGCTGCCGCGGCAACCGCACCCGCTGTTTGACCCATGACCTATGGGAGGGGCTGGGAAATCAGATTCACCTGTATCTGAACGCGGTGTCGCTCGCCGATGTGTGCGAGCGTCGCGTGCTCGGCACCAGCGGCCGCGTCCATTGCGAAAGTTTCACCACCGCCGCCGCGACGGGACCGCGATGAGAACCGGGGCCGCAACCCGGCCGGAAACCTATCTCGATTGGAACGCGACCGCACCGTTGCGCCCGGAGGCGACGGCGGCGCTGGCTGCGGCGCTGGCGCACTGCGGCAACCCCTCCTCGGTCCATCGCTGGGGCAGGGCTGGGCGCCGGCTCATCGAGCGCAGCCGCGACACGATCGCGGCATTGGTGGGCGCGGCGCCCGAAGGCGTCGTCTTTGTCAGCGGCGGCACCGAGGCGAACCATCTGGCGCTGCTCGGCGGAGGGCGGAAGCGCGTACTGGTATCGGCGGTCGAGCATGATTCGGTATTGCGCGCCGTTCCCGAGGCCGAACGAATCCCGGTCGATAACGACGGTGTCGTGCGGCTCGACGCGCTCGCGAATCTTCTCGCGGGCGACACGCGGCCGGCCCTGGTTTCGGTCATGCTCGCCAACAACGAAACTGGCGTCGTGCAGCCGGTGGCCGAGATCGCGGCGCTGGCGCACGCGCGGGGCGCCCTCTATCATTGCGACGCGGTGCAGGCCGCGGGCAAGATCCCGCTCGATATGACCGCGACTGGTGCCGATCTGTTGACCTTGTCCGCACATAAGCTTGGCGGCCCGCCGGGGGTTGGTGCGCTGGTCGTGGCCGGCGGCCTCGATCTGTTGCCGCTGCAGCGGGGCGGCGGACAGGAGCACGGACGCCGCGCCGGCACGGAAAACGTTCCCGGCATTGCCGGCTTCGCCGCCGCCGCCGAAGCCGCGGCGGCTGAACTGGCTGACTATCAGCGCATCCGTGGCCTGCGTGACCGGATCGAAGCGGAGATCATCGCGGCGGCGCCCGAGGCTATCGTGCTGGGGGCCGTGATCGGGCGTCTGCCGAATACAGCCGCGATCGCGATGCCCGGTACCTCCGCCGAGACCCAGGTCATGGCGCTCGATCTCGATGGCGTCATGATCAGCGCCGGAGCCGCCTGCTCGTCGGGCAAGGTCGGCCCAAGCCATGTACTGGCGGCGATGGGCGCACCGCCCCATATCGCGTCGTCGACGATCCGAGTGAGCCTCGGCTGGAGCACGTGCGAGGCCGATGTGGACCGTTTTGTGCAATCCTGGACCGCGCTCTACCGCCGCCGGCGCGGCTTTGCCGAGGAGGCGCGCGCCGCATGAGTCCGATCGCCAACAAGGGCGCCACCGCCAACACGCCGCCGATCTATCTCGACAACCAAGCGACGACGCGGGTCGATCCGCGCGTGCTCGAAGCGATGCTACCCTATTTCACCGAGCATTTCGGCAACCCGCACAGCACGAGCCACGCCTATGGCCATGTCGCCGCCGCGGCGGTCGAGAACGCGCGCGGCGAAATCGCGGCGCTGATCCGTGCTGATCCGCGCGAGGTCGTGTTCACCTCGGGCGCCACCGAGGCCAACAATCTCGCCATCAAGGGGGCGGCCCACTTTGCTCGCGCCCACCCCGAGGCCGGCCGCGGCCGCGACCATATCGTGACCCTGACGACCGAACACAAATGTGTGCTCGAAAGCTGCGCACAGCTGGAGCGCGAGGGCTTCGCCGTGACCTATGTCCCGGTCGAGCCCAGCGGGCTGGTGGCGCTCGACCGGCTCGAAGCGGCGCTGACAGAACGCACCCTCCTCGTCTCCGTCCTGGCGGCGCATAACGAGATCGGCGTCATCCAGCCGCTTGCCGAGATCGGCGCGCGTTGCCGCGCCCGGGGCGTGCTGTTCCACACCGACGCGGCGCAGGCCGCGGGCAAGATCCCGCTCGATGTCGAGGCGATGTGCATCGATTTGATGTCGATTTCCGGTCACAAGCTCTACGGCCCGAAGGGAGTGGGCGTTCTGTATGTCCGCCGTCGTCCGCGCGTGCGCCTGCTGCCGTTGATCGACGGCGGCGGCCAGGAGCGCGGCCTGCGCTCCGGCACGTTGCCGACGCCGCTTTGCGTCGGGCTCGGCCGCGCCGCGGCGATCGCCGCCGACGAAATGGCGGAGGAGGCGCTGCGTCTGCGCCAGCTCCGCGACCGGCTGCATCACGGCCTGGCGCGGCGGGTTCCCGGGCTCGCCCTAAACGGCGACGCGGAGCACCGCCTGCCCGGCAATCTCAATCTGAGTTTTCCAGGGATCGACGCGCCGGGATTGATCGAGGCGTGCCCGTCGATCGCGATCTCGACCGGCTCGGCCTGCACCTCGGCCAAGGTGGAACCGTCCTACGTGCTGCGCGCGCTCGGTCTGCCCGATGCCGTCGCCAATTCCGCGATCCGCATCGGTCTCGGCCGCTTCAATAACGCGGCGGAGGCCGATTTCGCGGTTGACGCACTGGCCGCCGCTGCCGCTCGCCTCAGGCACAGGAGCGGGATGCGGCAGCATGTCGGCGACCCCACATAATCTGAAGAATTGGCATCGGAGATACGGATGCGAGCGAGAAAGCAGGCGCTGACGGTTACCGAAGCCGCAGCGGAGCGTATCCAGGCGCTGCTCGCCAAACGCGGCAAGCCCTCGATCGGAGTGCGGATCGGGGTGCGGGCGCGCGGCTGCTCCGGGCTCAGCTACACGATCGAATACGCCGACGAGAAGGGCAAGTTCGACGAAATTGTCGAGGCCAAGGGTGTCACCGTGCTGATCGATCCCAAAGCCGTCATGTTTATCCTCGGCACCGAGATGGATTACGTCGAAGAAAAGCTGCAGAGCGGCTTCACCTTTCACAACCCAAACGAAAAAGGCCGTTGCGGATGCGGCGAATCTTTCCACGTGTGACAACGCCCGCTTGTCGGTGTGGATGGCTTGGTCGGACATGAGCCTATAATTGCCGGGTGGCGGTAGAAGGCGGTTTCATGTGAAGCTGTTTCAGATCGAGGAGCCCGAAGGCGGGCCAACCGACGCCGGTGCGCCGGGTGCGGCAATCGGCATCGACGCCAGCGGCGCGGTGGCCGAGGTCGCTGTGGCGGCCGGCGGCAATGCGGTGGTCCTCGCCGATCGCGACGGCTTTGAGCAGCGCCTCGCGGTGCCGCGGTTCGATGGCGCAGCGACGCAATGGCGGGAGCTGTTCGAGGGGGGCCGGCTGCGCGCCGAGCGCGCGCTCGCGCGGCCGGTGACGCATGCCGTCGTTGTTTTGCGGGTGCTGCCCGACCCCGCCCCGTCCTCCCTTGTTACGGGCGCGGAGCAGGCCGGGCTGACAATCTTGCACCTTGCCGCCGTGACCGATTTCAGCGCCAGCTCCGCGCCGGCATTGGATGCCGCAATCCTCGCCGAGGATCTCGGACCCCGGCCGGATCCGGGTCTCGGCTGATGCCGACAATAGTTTTTATCGACCGCGACGGGACCGAGCGCGAGGTCGATGCTCCGCTCGGGCTCTCGGTGCTCGAAGTTGCGCATCGTAACGGCATCGACATCGAAGGTGCTTGCGAGGGCTCGCTTGCGTGCTCGACCTGCCATGTGATCGTCGATCCCGAATGGTACGAGCTGTTGAAGGACGCGACCGAGGATGAGGAGGACATGCTCGACCTCGCCTTCAACCTCAGCAAAACCTCGCGTCTCGGCTGCCAGATCATCATCACCGAGGAATTGGACGGGCTGACGGTGCGGCTGCCGGCGGCCACCCGCAACCTGCTGCTCGGCTGATCCCGAAAGAGCCAAGCATGGCTGATGGGCTGTTCTCTCGGCTGGCCGCGGCCTCGGCCGGACCGTGGCATGCCTATACCCGACACGATTTCGTCATGCTTCTTGCCAGCGGCAAACTGCCGGAGGCATGCTTTCGCCGCTATCTGACCCAGGATTATCTGTTTCTGATCCACTTCGCGCGCGCCTGGGGGCTGGCGATTTACAAATCCGACACGCTCGCCGAGATGCGCCGGGCACATCGTCTCGTCGCCGCGACACTCGACCTCGAGATCGGCCTGCACATCGACTATTGCCGCGGCTGGGGACTGTCGGAGGCGGCGATGGCCGCCGAACCCGAGGCGATCGCGACGATCGCCTACACCCGCTTTGCGCTCGACCGGGGTCTCGCCGGCGACCGGCTCGATCTCGAAACCGCACTCGCCCCGTGCATCGTCGGCTACGCGGTCATCGCCGCCGAGCGCATGGCTGATCGGAATACGAGGCTTGACGGCAATCCCTACCGCGAATGGCTCGAAATGTATGCCGGCGCCGAATACCAGGATCTCGCCCGCGAGGCCGAATTAGCACTCGACGAACAGTTCGTCCGCCGCGGCGGCGAGGGCCGCTTCGCCTCTCTTGCCGCGTCGTTTGCGACCGCCGCGCAGCTTGAAGCCGATTTCTGGCAAATGGGCCTCGACGCCAAGCGCTGATCCTGCGCACCGTTTGTGCGAACCATTCGCGGAGCCGGTTGAAACCGGTTCGCGCGCTTTTTATTCGAGCCGATGACCGAGCTGTTGCAAGACATCGACCTGCCCGGCGCTCCGGCCGACCACCGCGTCGTGGTCGCGATGTCGGGCGGGGTCGACTCGTCGGTGACCGCGGCCTTGCTGGTCGAGCGCGGGTTCGAGGTCGTCGGCATCACCTTGCAGCTGTACGACCACGGCGCCGCGATCGGGCGCAAGGGCGCCTGCTGCGCCGGGCAGGATATCCACGACGCCGCGCGCGTCGCCGAGCGGCTCGGCATCGCGCACTACGTCCTCGATTACGAGAGCCGCTTTCGCAAGGAGGTCATCGAGGATTTCGCCGCATCCTATCGCCGCGGCGAAACCCCCGTGCCGTGCGTGCGCTGCAACCAGCGCATCAAGTTTCGCGATCTCTTGACGACCGCGCGCGACCTCGGCGCCTCGGCGCTCGCGACCGGCCATTATGTGAGGCGCGTTCGCGGCCCGGACGGACCCGAATTGCACCGCGCGCACGACGCCGCGCGCGACCAGAGCTATTTTCTGTTTGCGACGACGCGCGCCGAACTCGATTTCCTGCGCTTTCCGTTGGGCGGGCTCGCCAAACAGGAGACGCGCGCATGGGCCCGCCGCTTCGGTCTCGCCGTCGCCGACAAGCCCGACAGCCAGGATATCTGTTTTGTGCCGAGCGGCTCTTATGCAGGCATCGTCGAGCGGCTCCAGCCCGAAGCGGCTGTCGCAGGCGACATCGTCGACCGCGCCGGCCGGGTGCTCGGCCAGCATAGCGGCATTGCCCATTTTACCGTTGGACAGAGAAAGGGCCTGGGCATCGCAGCGGCCAAGCCATTGCATGTGCTGGCGATCGAGCCCGAGACCCGGCGCGTCGTCGTCGGTCCGCGCGCGGCCTTGGCCGAGACCCGGGTTGCCCTCGCGGAGCTGAACTGGCTTCCCCTTCAGCCTCCGGTGCCTGACGGCACGATGCTCGTGGTCAAGCTGCGCTCGATGCAGCCGCCGGCGCCGGCGACGCTGTATCCGGGCGATGCCGCGGGCGATGCCGAGCTGGTCCTCGACGCGGCGGCGGAAGGGGTGGCGCCGGGTCAGGCCGCGGTTCTTTACGATGGCGATCGCGTGCTCGGTGGCGGCTGGATCCGGCGGCGCGCACCGGGCGCCGCGGCTTGACCCTCACCGCCCCATCTCCTATATCCGGGCGCGCGGCGGGGTAGCTCAGCTGGTTAGAGCAGGGGAATCATAATCCCAAGGTCGGGGGTTCAAATCCCTCCCCCGCTACCATCCTGACTTTTCGCGAGCGGTGTTCACTCGTGAGCACGGCTTGGCGCCGGAGCGGCTCTGTTCCGGGCGATGGCGGGTCAAACGCGTTCGTGCGGGCGCTCGGCGGCATTGACGGGCGCGGCGGCGGTTGCCGCGGTAGCCGGCGGCGGCACCTGTGCGGGCGGCGACGCGGCTTCGGGCTCGTCGTCCTCCCGCATCCCCGCCTTGAAAGCCTTGATCCCCTTGGCAAAATCGCCCATCACTCGAGGCAGCTTCCCGGCACCGAACAGGATCAGGATAATGGCCAGAACCACGATCCAGTGCATTAAGCTGAAGGAACCCATGATATCCATGACCTCGGACGCTGACGAAGTGGATTTCTAGCGACCCCGACGCTTCAATTGCAAGCTCAGGCTGGCAGCGAGCGCCATTGTCTCACGCAGGTCGTGCCAATTAGCCCAAAGTCAAGGCCGAGCGCCTCCCTGGAGTAACCCAAAAGATGACCGACTTCCCGCCACCCCATCCCGCCGCCTGGCCGAGCCGAAGGCCCACCGAAGCCCGCCTCGACCCGGCCGCCGTCGCGGCGGCCGCGAGCCATGCCGCCGAGCACGAGACGCCTTGGAGGCGCGATCTTGCCGAGATGGTGGCGACCGATTTCAGCGAACGCCCGCCATGGAACGAGACATTAGGCCCGGTGCGCCGGCGCGGCGGACCGAACGGGCTGATCCTGCGCGGCGGTGACATCGTCGCCGAGTGGGGCGATACGACGCAGGTCGACATGACCTTCAGCGTCGCCAAGAGCTATCTCTCGATCCTCGCCGGGCTTGCCTGGGATCGCGGCCTCTTCGCCGATCCGCACGAGCCCGTCCGCCGCACCGTCGATGACGGCGGTTTCGACCCGCCCCACAACGACGCAATCACCTGGCACCACCTGCTGCAGCAGACCTCGGAATGGGAGGGAGTGCTGTGGGACAAGCCGGACCTGATCGACCGCAATCGCGCGTCCGGCGGCCGGCCGAGCGCCGCGCCTAAGGGCACCCACCGCGACCTGCAGCCGCCGGGCGGCTTTTGGGAATACAACGACGTACGGGTCAACCGGCTGAGCCTCGCGTTGCTGCGGCTGTGGCGCCGGCCGTTGCCCGATGTGTTCCGCGAACTGGTCATGGACCCGATCGGCGCCTCGCCCGATTGGGAATGGCACGGCTACCGCAATTCCTGGGTCGAGATCGACGGGCGGCGGATGCAATCGGTATCGGGCGGCGGGCATTGGGGCGGCGGGGTCTTTATCCATGCGCGCGATCAGGCGCGGATCGGCTTGATGTTGCG
>DATMKU010000159.1:0-20840 GCA_035570935.1 Allostellaceae bacterium | reverse complement strand
GCCGCGATGGCCTACGGCACCGACGGCGCCATCGCCGCGCTCGGCCTCGTGGTGCTCGCCGACGACCAGGGCGCGCAAATCGTCTATGCCCCGGCCCCGGTTGTGCGCGGAGCGGTGCTGCGCGAGTATCCGCAGCTCCCGAGCCTGCTCGATCCGGTGTTCAACAGTCTGACCTTGGACATATTGCAGCACCTCAACGCGAAGATCGCGGTCGATGGCGAAGACGCCGGCGCGGTCGCGACCGGCTATCTCAAATCGCGGCATTTCCTGCCGTGACCGCCGAGGCTGGCCCGGCGCCGCATCCCGCGGCCCTCGCCTTCCGGAACGGCATCCGCAACCAGGTCCTGTTTGTCTTGGTGATAGCGGCGGCGGCGGCCGCCTCGATTTCCGGCTTTATCGCGGTCGCACCCAACCGCTTGGTTTCGGGGAGACCAATCGCATTGTGGCAGGCGGCGGGCGGCGGCGCGACCGTCGCGATTGGCGTCATCGGCGCGCTGTTGCTGGCGATTTCGCTGCTGCCGTCAAAAAAAATGCTGTCGGCTGGCGCCGCGGTGCTGTCGGCGGGGTTGCTGCTGCTCACTCTGGCGGCGCTCGGCCATTCCGCGCGCATCATCGCCGCCAGCGCCGGCCCGGCCGCGCGGGTCTCCGCCGGGACCGCCTTCTGGGTCATCGCGTCGTGCGCCGCACTCGCAATCATCGACGCCTTGCAGCGCTTGCGGGCCGGCCCGGCGCTGCTGGTGGCAGCGGTCGTCGCGCTCGCCGGCGGGGCCGCGGCGCTCGCTTTCGCCGGCGTCTTCGACATGCTCTCGATCGCCCGCGAATATCAGACCCGTGAGGCCCTCTTCGCCGCCGCCCTCACCCGCCACATCGCCCTCGTCGCCGGATCGGTCGGGCCGGCGCTCGTTATCGGCTTTCCGCTCGGGGTCGCCGCGGCGCGCAGACCGCGCCTGCAAGGGCCGCTCTTCGCAATCCTCAACCTGTTGCAGACGGTGCCGTCGATTGCGCTCTTCGGCCTCTTGATCGCGCCGTTGTCGTCCGTGGCGGCGGCGCTGCCGCGGCTCGCCGCCCTCGGCGTCGGCGGCATCGGCCCGGCGCCGGCAATCATCGCGCTGGTGCTGTACGCACTGCTGCCGATCGTGCGCAACACCACGACCGGAATTTCCGGCATCGATCCGGCGGTGATCGATGCGGCCCAAGGGATGGGGCTGACGCCGCGGCAGATCTTTTCGCGGGTCGAGTTGCCATTGGCATTGCCGATATTGCTCGCCGGGCTGCGCATCGTGATCGTGCAGACGATCGGGCTCGCGGTTGTCGCGGCACTCATCGGCGCCGGCGGGCTCGGCACCTTTGTGTTCGAGGGTCTCGGCCAATACGCGCTCGATCTCGTGTTGCTCGGCGCCTTGCCGGCGATCGGGTTGGCGCTCGCCGCCGATTTCGTGTTGCACATGGTCTCGGCCTCGCTGAGGCGGCGCGACGCCGGATGATCGAACTCGACCACATCACCAAGCGCTATGACGGCCGTACGGTCGTCGATGCGCTGTCGCTCGCGGTGCCGACGGGCGAGTTTTGCGTGCTGCTCGGTTCCTCCGGTTGCGGCAAGTCGACGACGTTGCGGATGATCAACCGTTTGGTCGTCGCCGATGCCGGCACGATCCGGGTGGACGGTGCGGACGTAACCGGCCTTTCGCCCGAATTATTGCGCCGGCGCATCGGCTATGCGATCCAGTCGACCGGCCTGTTTCCGCATTGGACCGTCGCCGACAACATCGCCACGGTGCCTCGCCTGTTGAAATGGCCGGAGCCGCGCGTCGCCCAGCGCGTCGATCAACTGCTCGAATTGTTCCGGCTCGATCCCGCGGGCTATCGCCGCAAATACCCGCACCAGCTGTCGGGCGGCGAGCAGCAGCGCGTCGGCGTCGCCCGCGCGCTCGCCGCCGATCCCGAACTGCTGTTGATGGACGAGCCGTTTGCCGCGGTCGACCCGATCACCCGCGACGCGTTGCAGGGCGAACTGGCCCGCCTCCACCGCGCGACCGGAAAGACGATCGTTTTTGTCACCCACGACATCGAGGAGGCATTGCGGCTGGCGACCTCGATCGCGATCATGGACAAGGGCCGGATCGTGCAGCGCGCCGCCCCGCCCGACCTCCTCGAGCATCCGGCTAACGACTTTGTCCGCGATTTTGTCGGGCGTCAGGGTCTGGGATTAAAGCTGTTGTCGGTGCGCCGCGTCGCCGACCATCTGCGCCGCGACGAGACCGCCGAAGGCGAGCCGGTGCCGCAGGACGCGAGTTTGCGCGACGCGCTGTCGGCGATGACCGCGCGCCATGCCGACCGGCTGCCGGTCGCCGACGCAGCGGGCCGGCTGGTCGGCGTCATCACCCTCGCCGATCTGGTGCGCTGAGCCCTGATGCGCCGGTCAGGCTGGCTCGCGAGCCCGCTATTGTGGGTCGGGTTGCTGTTTGCGGCACTGCTGCTGCGGATGGAGGCATTGCGGCCGTTTTTCCGCTGGGCCTTCCCGGACGTGACGCCGGTCATCTATGACCGCGCCAGTTTTCTCGAGCTGTTTCTCGCCCATCTGGCACTGGTCGCGACCGCGAGCTTCGCCGCGGCACTGGCCGGGGTGGCGCTGGCGATCTTTGTGACTCGTCCCCTGGGGCGGGAATTCCGCACGATGGTCGACACCCTCGCCGCCATCGGGCAGACCATTCCGCCGGTCGCGGTGCTGGCGATCGCCGTACCATTGCTCGGCTTTGGCGCGCGCCCGACGGTGATCGCGCTGTTTGTCTACGGCCTGCTGCCGATCATCGAAAATGCCGTCGCCGGCCTCGAAGGGGTGCCCTTTGACGTGAAAGAAGCGGCCGACGGCATCGGCCTCTCGCCAAGGCAACGCCTCTTCGCGGTCGAATTGCCGCTCGCCGCACCGGTGATCCTCGCCGGGATCCGGGTGTCGGTCACGATCGCGATCGGCACCGCGACAATCGGCTCGACAGTCGGCGCGCTGACCCTGGGCACGCCGATCTTCGACGGCCTCGTCGCCGACAAGCTGCCATTTGTCATCGAGGGCGCGGTGCTGGTAGCACTCTTCGCGATCCTGACCGACATGCTGTTCGCTCGCCTCGACCGCCGGCTCCGCCGCGTGGTGCGATGAGATCCGGCGGCCACGGGGCTCTCAGAGATTACGTCGAAACGAGGATTGCGCCCGCCCATGGATGGCGCGGAAGGCGTCGTTGCGATTTTCGAGCGCTTAGGCGCGCGATCGGTGGTCGCGGCTGGTGCGATTGCGATGGCGTGGTGCTCGTAATCTGATTTGGTTTTCGTTTTTCGGCCTTACCGGCGAAGGCCGGTATCTACGGCGGCGATGGGTCCCGGCGTACGCCGGGAAGACCACAGCGGAAACGTCGCGGACCCCCAATTTCGATGAAGCCCAGAAAGCGGACAAGCGAACAACTGGCTCCGGACACCGTGGGATCCGGACGCGGTATGTTCAGGCCGTCCAGCGCAGGATCGCGGCGGCGACCTCGTCGGGTTTGTCGAGTTCGGCCAGATGGCCGGCGCCGGGGATCGGCGCGATCTCGGTGCGGCCGGTGATCGAAGCGGCGAAACGATCGGCGTAGCGGCGCGGCATGATCCGGTCCTCGGCGCCCCAGATCAGAAGGGTCGGGGCGGCGATCAGCGGCAGCCGCTTTTCGAGCTTGGTGTTGCCGAGCGGCCAAAAGGCGCGGGCCGCGGCCTCGGCGGCGCGGGTCTGCTCGATCGGCCATTCGGGCGAATTGGCCCCCTCTGGCGCGGCCTTGAGCTCGTTCCAGCGCGCGGGATCGGCGCATAAGAGGCCCGGCACGTCGGGTGCGCGCTGCGCCCAGGGATCGGTCGCCGGCTCCTGTTCGTCAAACAGGCCCCAGGGGGCGATCAAGGCGAGGCGGCGCACGGTTTGCGGCCAGATCGCCGCGATTTCGGCTGCAAACGAGCCGCCCACCGAGCCGCCGGCCAAATCGGCGCCGTCGAGCCCGGCCTTTTGCAACAGTTCGCGCACCGCCAGAACCCAGTCGAGGTGGCTGTCGAGCACGCTGTGTCCGCGGTCGCCGCCGGGAAAGCCGGGCAATGACGGCACGACGACGGTGCGCTCGCGCGCCAGCGCGTCGAGAAACGGAACCCAGCGCGGCAGGCCGCCAAACCCGGCGAGAAAACCGAGCCTTGGCCCGCTGCCCGCCTGCCACACCCGCGTCGCAAAGCCGTTGATTTCGATTGAGAATGCCTGCGGCTCGCTCATGCCCCGCTCCAGACGCGCCTCATTGCCGCAGCGTGACCCGCGCCCGGCCGCCGGTCAAGCCGCAACGCCAAAAGGGCCACCCTGCATGAGGGCTCCAGCCTATGGCGGATCGAATGCCTTGATCGGCGGCAACGGGTCCTCGAAGCGTTCGATCTCGACGCGGCAGAGCTGGCCGGTGCAGCCCTGCGCGAGCTGCGATGTGCCGATGTCTCGGGTCAGCACGTTCGGGTTGCCGTGGACGCAGAGCGGCTTGTCGGCGGCGGGGTCGTCCGGGTCGTACCACGCGCCGGTCGCCAATTGCACGACGCCGGGCTGCAGCGCATCGCTCAGCACCGCACCGGCGAGGCAGGCGCCGCGGTCGTTGTAGATCCGCACCACGTCGCCGTCGCGGATGCCGCGCGCCGCCGCATCCCGCGGGTGGAGGCGCACCGGTTCGCGGCCGTTGATCTTGGCCGCCTGGCTCGTGGCGCCGAAATCAAGCTGGCTGTGCAGCCGCGTCGCCGGCTGATTGGCGATCAGCCACAGCGGGTGACGATCCGCGGCGGGGGTGCTGGGACCTGCGCTCGGCGGCAGCCAGGCCGGATGGCCGGGACAATCCGAATAGCCGAAGCCGGCGATCGTCGCCGAGGCAATCTCGATCTTTCCGCTCGGCGTCGGCAGTGGCGACGCGTCGGGGTCGCGGCGAAAATCGCGCAGCATGCCGCCGTCCCACGGCAGGGTCGGCAGGATCAGTTCGCCCGCCGCCCAGAACTCCTCGAAATCGGGCGCGTCATCGTCGCGCGCGATCAACGCACGCCGGGTCGGCTCGTAGATCTGCTCGAGCCACTGCCGCGGAGACCGGCCTTCGGTGAACTCCGCCGCGAAGCCCAGCCGCTCGGCGAGCCCGGCAAAAATCGCGTGGTCGTCGCGCGCCTCGGCAAAAGGCTCGACCGCCCGATGCATCGCCACCAGCAGCGGGTCGCCGGCCGAGCCGCCGATATCCTCGCGCTCGAGGGTGATGGTCGCCGGCAAGACGATGTCGGCGTGGCGCGCGGTCGCGGTCCAGACCGAATCCTGGACGATCACGGTGTCGGGACGGGCAAAGGCGCGGCGCAGGCGATTCAGATCCTGGTGGTGGTGGAACGGGTTGCCGCCGGCCCAATAGACCAGCTTGATGTCGGGATAGGTCAATTGCCGGCCGTTGTAGGCGAACGGCTCGCCCGGCTGCAGCAGCGTGTCGGCAATCCGCGCCACCGGGATGAAGTCGTCGATGCTGTTGCGGCCAACCGGCACATTGGGCAACGGCACCGCCAGGGGCGGCTTGCCGGTGTTCGAGGTCGATCCCAACGCGTAGGCGAAACCGCCGCCGGGCAAGCCGATCTGGCCGAGCATCGCCGCCAGCACCACGCCCATCCACACCGGCTGCTCGCCATGCTCGGCGCGCTGCAAGGATTGCGAGCAGGTGATCAGGGTGCGCCTTCCGACCGCGCGCCGCGCCAGCGCAACGATCTCGTCCGCCGGCATGCCGCAGACATCCGCGGCCCAGCCGGCATCCTTCTGCCGGCCATCTTCATGGCCGAGCAGATAAGCCTCGAACGTCTGCCAGCCGACGCAATAACGGTCGAGAAAGGCGCGATCGTGGCGGCCTTCGGCCACCAGCGTGTGGGCGATCCCGAGCATCAGCGCGACATCGGTTGCGGGGCGGATCGAGTGCCAGACCGCGCCCGCTTCCGCCGGCAGGTCGTCGCGCAATGGGCCGATCAGGTGGAATTCGACCCCGCGCCCCCGTGCCGCGCGTAGATTCCCGCCGGCGACGTGCCGGCTGGTGCCGCCGCCGCCGACATCGTTGTTTTTGAGCGCCATCCCGCCAAAGGCCAGCACCAGCGCACTCTCCGCGACCAGTTCGGCCCAGCTGACATTGTTGCCGGCGACGATCCCCTGCGGCCCGATGACGTGCGGCAGGATCACCGTCGCGGCACCCGAGCTGTAGCTGTTGACCGAGCGGACATAACCGCCGGCGAGGTTCAAAAAGCGGTGGATCTGGTGCTGCGCATCGTGAAAGAGACCGGCGCTGGCCCAGCCATAGGAGCCACCGAACACGCCGCTCGGCCCATGTTGCGCGTAAACCCGCCGCAATTCCGCGGCGGCGAGATCGAGCGCCTGCGGCCACGACACCGGCACAAACGCGTCGCGGCCGCGCTGCCGGTCCGGCCCCGGCCCCGGCCCATGCTCGAGCCAGCCGCGCCGCGCCATCGGCCGGGCGACGCGCGCGCGGTGCGACACCGCAGCCGGGATGTTGGCGAGCAGCGATGACGGCGCCGGGTCGCGGGGATGCGGCACGATCTCGACGCCGCCATCGTGCAGGCGCACCGAGAACGCCCCCCAATGCGAGCTGTGCGGCACCCCGCGCTCGGGAGGCCGAAAAACCGGGTCTACCTCATTCATCGACAAACTCGTGCGATTGCCGTTAGCCTTGGCGGCATGATTTCGATCAACGAAGAGGTGACGATACCATCGCCGCCCGCCGCGGTGTGGCCGATGCTGCGCGACCCGGCCCTCGTCGCCTCGTGCATTCCCGGCGCCAGCCTGACCGCTTCCGGCGAGGGCGGCGCCTATCAGGGCACGATGCGGGTCAAGTTCGGGCCGACCGTCGCGATCTTTCGCGGCGAGGCGAAGCTCTCCTATGACGACGAGGCGCGGCGCTGTACGATCGAGGGCCGCGGCATCGACGGGCGCGGCGCCTCGCGGGCATTGGCCTCGGGGGTAGTGACCGCGAGCGGCGGCGCGGCGACGGTGCTGAAGGTCGCGGGCAATTTCAACGTCACCGGGCCGCTCGAAACCTTCGCCAACGCCGGCGGGGTTCATCTCGCCCGCGCGATCCTGGCTGAATTCGCCGGCAACATGGCGCGGCTCGCGGCCGAGCGGGCGGCCCTGGCGCCGGTAGCCGAATCAGAGCCGGCGACTGCCCCTCACCCTCCCGGTGACGCGGGTCCCTCCCTCTCCCCGCCCGGCGGGGAGAGGGTCGGGGTGAGGGGCGCCGCGACCGAATTGCGCGGCGGGGCGATCTTGTGGCGGGCGTTTCTCGGCTGGCTCAAACAACTCTTTTTCGCCAAAGGAAAAACCGGATGAGCGACAACCAGGTCTCCGACATCTTGGCGCAGGCGTTCGCGGCCGAGGGGGTCGACACACTGTTCACCCTGATGGGCGACGCCAACATGTATTGGTCGGCGGCGATGGCCGACCATCAGAATGCGCGGCTGATCCACGCCCGCCACGAGCATTGCGCGGTCGCGATGGCCGACGGCTATGCCCGCGCCTCTGGCAAAGTCGGCGTCGCCTCGGTCACCTGCGGTCCCGGCTTTACCCAGATCATGACCGCGCTGACCATGGCGGCGCGCGGCAATGCCCCGGTCGTCGTCTTTTCCGGCGACGCGCCGATCAATGCCTCCTGGTACATGCAGCAGATCGACCAGGCACCGCTGACGCTTGGGACCGGGGCGCATCACGTCCCGATCCGCACGATCGACCGGGCGCTCGACTGTGTCCGAGAGGCGTTCTACGTCGCCCGCGCCGAGCGCCGCCCGGTGGTGCTGAGCGTACCGCTCGATCTGCAGAAGGAGGCGTTTCCCTACCTTCCCGACTACACCCCCTCGACCGATCTGATGCCGCGCGCGCAGACGATCCCACCCGACCCGGCACTGGTCGACGAGGTCGCCTCGATGATCGCCGCGGCCGAGCGCCCGGTGGTGATCGGCGGGCGGGGTGCGGTCTGGTCGGGCGCGCGCCAGGCGCTCGAAACCCTGGCCGAGGAAAGCGGTGCGCTGTTGGCGACGACCCTGCTCGCAAAGGGTCTCTTTGACGGCAACCCGTTCGCGCTCGACATCGCCGGCACGTTTGCCACCGATCTCGGCCGCGAATTTTTTGCCGAGAGCGACCTGGTGATTGGCGCCGGCGCCGGGCTCGGTCATTACACGACCGAGGGCGGCTATCTCTATCCCAACGCCAAGGTCGTCCAGATCGACACCAACCCGCGCGGGTTGTGGCAGGGTGTCAAGACCGCCGATTTGCATATTCGCGCCGATGCCCGCGCCACCGCCGAGGCGATCGCGCGCCGCCTGCACGAGCGCGGCATTCGCCGGCCGGGTTGGCGTAGCAATGCAATCGCGTCGCGGATCGCGGCCGAATCGCCCGACGCCAAAGAGTTCGCGGTGACACCGGGCACCTTGGACCCGCGGCCGGTCGTGCGCGAACTCGACGCCACGGTGCCAAAGGACTGGGACGTGATCGTCGCCGGCGGCCACTGCTTCAGCTTTGCGATGACGCATCTGCGGGGCCGTGCGGCCGGCAAATATCACACGCCGCTCGATTTCGGCGCGATCGGCTCGGGCCTCTCGGCCGCGATCGGCGTCGCCGTTGCGCGCGGCAGCGACAAGGTCATGCTGATCGACGGCGACGGCAGCCTCTACCAGCACATCCAGGAATTGGAGACGGTGCGCCGCCACGGCCTCAAGCTGTTGATCTGCATCCTGAACGACGGCGGCTATGGCGCCGAGTCGCACAAATTCCGCGCCTATGGCGTCAACCCGGAGCACGCGATCCATGGCCGCGGCGACATCGCCGCGATCGCCCGCGGCTTTGGCCACAACGCCGCGACAGTGACCGAGATGGGTCAGCTCGAGCGCCTGTTCCGCGACCACCAGAACTCGTCCGGCACCACCCTCTGGGACGTCCACATCGACGATTTGATCCCGTCGCGCAATTTCCGCCGCGTTCATTACGGCGAGGCGTGAGCCGCGCACGAAACGCAATCGGGCAGATCGAGGGCCGGGTGACCGCGATCGCAGAATGGTTCGGCCGCGGCGGAAGTCGGGGAACGCCGTCGCCGCCTCTCTGAGCGATCTCGGCCAGGGCGAGGCCGCGCGGCGGGTTGCCGAGATGCTCAGCGTCAACCCTCATGGCTGACGATCCGTTCAAGCCGGCGGCGGGCAAGGCCGGGGCCAAGGTCCAGTCCGGCAGCATCGCCGCGATCTGCGCCGTCAGCCGATCGCGGCGCGCCGCGGCAGCTTCGACCGCTTGCACATAGTCTTCGAGCACGAGGTGATGCACCGCCTGTTCGAACTTCAAACCCGCCAGCCACCGGCGATGCAGCTTGGTCCAGGCCGGCCGCCCGTAATGGCAGCCGTGGCGCAGCAGAAAGCCCGAAAGCTGCTGGCGCGCCCGGCGCAGTGCGTGCACCGCGTCGAGACGGGCGCGCACCAGATCGCGCATCGCCTCGTGCCCAGCGTCGGGAACCCACACCGCCGTCAACTCGCCGGCCCGGTGCAGCCGCGCCAGGCTGGCCGCATCCCGCCGGTCCGTGTTGACCCGGTCTCCGGCCCGCTTTGGGATCAGCGATGGCGCCACTACGACGCATTCGTGCCCGCGTGCCGACAGCTGACGCTGAATGGCATACCCGCACGGGCCCGCCTCGTAGCAGAACCGCAGTCTCACCCCGTCACGGCTAAGCTTGCCCGCCAGCCGCTCCAATGCCGCCGGCGTATTGGCGATCCGGCCGTACTCGCGGACCTCGCCGCGCAGACCGCCCTCGGCTGCCGCCACGACGACGTCCGCCTTGTGAACATCAAGCCCGACATACGTGATACGATCCCCCATGACCCGCCTCCTATGCATGAGGCTCGGCGCCGGCCAACCCGGTGCAACCCTCGCTACCTGCATACTGTGAGACGGGTCGCCCCGTACTCAGGCGGACATGTGGTCTAGTTGGGCAACTGCAAAAGACCGGCGCATAGGTTGTGGGTGGACATGGGACGAAGCGAGGATAACCTCGGCCGATACTACACGCGAGGCGTGCAGCGCAAACCTGACGCTTGATGAGCGGTTCACAAGGCGCCTCTCGACCCAAAGCCGTCGCTCGTGCCGTCCGACGGCTTCGGGCGCTCTTGCCCCCATCGCGGCCATCCCCGACAGCCCATCGCGATGGGTTCGCAATTGATGGGCGATCAATGAAACAACGTAAGCGGTGTTTGATCCTCACCTTGCGCCGGGTGGCGGTGCTCGCTCTCTTACTCCGGGTCTCGCCCGTTCCCGCCTTTCGATTGAAAGTCACATACTCGAAAATGCCAACAACTCTGCGGTGAGGAATTCTTCTCACCTCACGCGATTGTCACCGTCTATCCTAACGTATCAGGATACGGAGGCACGCATGCGGATCTTCGGCCAAAACGGCGCAGTCGCAATCCGGTCAGCTTTTCGCCAGACTTTCCGCCAACTGCTTCAAAGAGCGATGCTCGCCAAGGCCGGGATCGTATCCGTAATGGCAATTGCTGCCGCTGCGCTCTGCACGCCGCAGCACGCGAAAGCTTACACGGTGCTCGCAACGATCACAGGCAACGTAACTTCCGGCAAAGACACAACCGGCGTATTCGTCGGAAAAGATGCCAATCTAGCCGGCTATCCTTATACAGCCACGTTCACCTTTGACACGACCCAAGGCACCAACTCCCCATTAACTCCAACCCAATGCTATAATGGATTGCATAATTCCGGCGCAAACACGCCGATAACGCAAGTTTAACTCACAATAAATGGCAGCTCGTATGTATTCAGCCACATGCCGACAGCGCCTTCGATTGATTCCTTTGTCTATGCGCAAAGCGCTGGGTCTTCTAAAGCAGCGCTAGGTTTTATTTCAGTGAGACATTCAACAGCGCGACCGGCTCTACCGGAGGTAACAACATCGGCGCCGAGATCGTGATAAATTCTCTCTCAACGTGGCTCTGCCGATACTGGTACGATACGTTTTCATACACTCTGAAACCTCCCACGGACTCCTATACGGGCGGCTCTGGCTTCGCAATAAATAAATACCAGCCAGTTAACGCGGCTTCCAGACAGTATCAGGTAGCTGAGGGCTATTTTTCCGTTACATCGGTAACCGTAAGCGGCCTGTTATCTCCTGCTTGCATAGCGGATGTACATAGCGGCATTTCCGAACTGGAGTTATTGCATGAAACGTTTAAACAAGTATTAACTAACTAACACATATACCGGAATTTTAGCACGTTTCATTCCAAATGGAGGCATAAACCATCCCGTTACCATTTATATTCACATGGACAGACAACTTCAATGGCACTACTGGAGGTATAAACTTACTGAGTTACTGAGCGATGGCTAATGCTGGACCCCGCGCTTACAAGCCGTGGTTTCCGAGGGCCCCGTAGCGAATCCGCCGGAGGCAGTCGCAAGGGCGGCGTTGCTGCGGCTTGATCACACGCCGCAGATTGCGTCGGCCTCGCGCGTTTTGAAAAATGCAACCAATTCGCGCCACAGCGGGGGCAACTGAATTTTCGGCCATTAGGAAGTGCAGAAACCCGGTGCGAATGCCCGCAAAGGGTCGGCTTAACCCGTTCGATTTCTGTCGGCCCAACGGCCCGGTTCCGGCGCAATCTCTTCGTTCACCGTGGCTCCGGCGACGGTCGGCAACCCACCCCTTGCGGAAATTCAACTGAAACACTAGCCGCCGCCAAACCCGTTTGAGCTTGCGTCCTGTGGTGGAGTACGCCGCGCGATTTTAGCGGAATTACAGGTACTCTCGCCCCGCCTCTTTCTACTGCGGGCCGGCGCGCATCGACGCCGGGTGACCCGGCAGCTTAAAGCGCTGGCCGGTGTCGGTGACGTTAGTGCCATCCACCTTCAGCACCGACAGGTCGCCGTCGATGAAATTCCCGATATAGATGCGGCTCCCGTCAGCGCTGAAAGCGACCGCCTCGGGTAATGCGCCGACCGTCACCGAACCGACTTTAGTCACCTTGTCGCCGTCGATCGCGAGCACCGCGACGCTGCCGCCGTCATGATGGTAGAAAACCGTTTTAGGGGTATTCGAGCCCTCGGCCTGGACCGACACCGCGAGGTTTCCCTTTGGGCTGATCGCCAGCCCCTCCGGCGAATCGCCGACCGTGACGTGGTCGACAACCCGCGGCGGGTTGGCGGCGAGATCGATGACGCCAACCGTATCGACATTGCCGTCCGAACCGCCGCCGCCGCCATTGTCGGCCGTCAATGCCAGCTTGCCATCGGGGGCGATTGCGACGTTGTAGGGGAATATCCCGGTCGGCAGGTCGCGTTTGTCATACGTCACCTTTTCGCCGTCGATCGTCAACAGCGCTACCTTGTTGGCGGCCGGTTTGGTCGCCAGCGCCTTAGTGCCGTCGGGCGTGATCGCGACCGCGGAGACCTGGTCGGCCGGCAATCCGATCGGCACGGTGCCGACGACAAGGACATCCTTGCCCTTGATCGACAGGACCGAGATCGTGCCGTCGCCGCGATTGGCGACGAGGGCCAGATCGCCCTTCGAATTGATCGCGAGCCCCGAGGGCTGCTTGCCGACCGTGACCGTGCCGACGATTTTGGGCGGGCTCGCCTTCAGGTCGACGACAAACACCTTGTCGTCGGGCTCCAAGCGACGGCCCCAGCCCTGGACCACCGGCGCCAGCGAATTAGCCACCAGCGCAATGTCGCCTGAGGGGGTGATCGCGAGATTGGTCGGCGGTCCGACCACCGAGTTCACTAGCGGGATTGTGGCGGTGATGCGCGGCGTCTCCGGCTGCGAGATGTCGATGATCGACAAGGTGTCGTGACCGGGTTCGCGCAGGATCGGCTTGAAGTTCTGATCGACCCCCTGTTTTTCGTCATTGCCGACGATCAGGGTTTGGCCAAAAGCCGGCGTCAACCCGCAGCCGAGCAGGCCGAGCGCGAGAAAAGCATATTTTAACGGCGTCAACGGGATCCTCCCATCATTTGCTTGGTTCGCCGCGCTCCGCCGCGGCTGGCGCGATGCTGCGCTGACCCGGCGCGGCCGGCAAGCCGCACGGCCGCAAAAACTGTTCGGCTTTCGGATCAGACCGTTTCGTCGCCGCCGGGAAATGGCGTCATCGCCGGGCGCGACCCGAAAGTCTCGGACCGCGAAGTCGGAACCGGTCGCATTTCTCCGCGGCTTTGACATAGGCATCCACGTCGGCGGGCAGCAGCAGCCGGTCGGCCACCAGCGCCTCGGCCACCGCTTTCACCTGTGCGACATACTTGTCTCGGCTGCCGTAGCGCTCTTCGAGCGACGGGCGCGGGTCGCCCGCAGCTTCGCGCTCGCGCTTGGTGCGGGCGAACGGGATCAGCGAGCCGTCGCGGTCGGCCAATTCGCCGGGCTGTGCGCGATAGACGTTCCACCCGGTATAGGTGCCGAGCGGCGCCGCGATCGCCGGCAGGCGGACGCCCGCCACCTCGTTGCCGTCGGCATCGACCGCGCAGACGCGGGTGCCGTAGAAATTGTCGAGTCGCGCCGGCGGATCGACCCAGTCGACCGGAGCGGCAATGCGGTTGGCGCCGGATGCGACGGCAAAGCCCGCGACCGCCGGCATCTTGACACTTTTCGCATCGACCGCCGTCCCCTTGGCGATCGACGGGACCCGGCTCGGCGGCGGCGCCGCGCCGGTCCGCACCCAATCTTCGAGAGCCACGAACAATGCCCGCAATGCCGGGCTTGCACTGTGCGGATTGCGCGGGTTGACGCACGGGCCGGGGCTCGGGTCGGTACCCGGGCCGCCGCCGTGCTGGGTCCCGGCGATCATGTAAGCCCGCACCGTGGCCGGCAATTCGGCGTCCTCGCGACCGGTCGGATCGGTGTGCACCAGCGAGGCGCCCTTTTGCCAGTATTCGGTCGAGGTGTTGACCTCGATCATCAGGGGATCGGTCGGCCGACCCTGCAAAATTGCTGCGGACCGGCCGGAGAACGGATCGGTCGTCACCGCATTGCCAAACGGAAACCAGTTCTCCGGGTAGAGCCGATCCTCGTGTTGCGTCGCGGTGCGGCCCGGCATCGCAAAGCTGTGGTTGGCGAAGACCTTGCCGGCGCCGGCGACATGGCTCAGCACACCGTCGAAAACCCGCCGGCCATACCCGTCGTCATTCATCCCGAGCTCGAGAAAATGGCGCAGAAACCGGCCGGCCTGCGAGACGCCAAAAGCGAGCGCGTGGGTGATCCCGGCGCCGCCGACGCCGCTCCCGTCGGCGATCATCGGGCTTCTCGTCCCGTCGCGGTCGGCTTGTTCGTAGCGCAGGAACGAGACCAGGTCGCGGGTCGCGGCAAAGCCAATGCCCATGACACGCGATCCCATGGCCTCGTACCATATCTCGTAGATTTTGTACGGAGCGAACAGCGTGCCGGCCGGCAACAGCCGGATCGTCCGCTCGTCGACAAATTCCCAGGCCTCGGCCGGGATCTCGGTGCGCGCGTCGCTTTCGCGGTCGCGAACAGTCAGCCGAGCTTGGCGCGGGTCGGCCGAGACGGCCGGATAACTCAGCCGCACAGCGTCGCCCGTGCCCGGCGCGCGGGTGCCGATGTGGAACTCGTCGCGAATCCGCCGGGTCATCGGCTTGCCGTTTTCGAGCGCCGCCGGCAACTGCGCGGTCATGCCGTTATTGACGCGCGGCGCCCCCGAATCCCAACCCGACCAGACGAGGCTGTAACCGCGCCCCAAGGTGAAGGCGAGCCCGGCATCCCGCTCCGTCCGGGGATTGTTGGTGTCGGCGTCGCCCGGCGCTTCGTCGAGCCGGCCGAGGATCACCTTGCGGCCGCGGTTGGTCACATCGTAGACCAGCACCCCGCTGCCGCGCCGTGGGTCGGCCGGGCGCAGAATGAAGAAATCCGCCTCGTACTCGACCATCCCGCGATGGTTGCGTTCGGCCTTGTCGAGTTCGGCGATGACGCTGTTCTCTGCCGCGGCCGGATCGAGTTCGCCGCCCGCGACCCCGTAGATCCTCACATAGGGGCCGGCGTTGCCGAATTCGCGGCCCTCGGCGAAATCGGCGACCCCAGCGACGCTGAGCTTGGTGATGGTCATGATCCTACTCCCCGTGACCCGATTTCCGCGCGACAGCGCCCAGCGCCGCAATCACTGTTCTCGACTGGGTCCGGCTGCGCCGGATGGCTGTCCAAGCCGACACTCTTCGAGAAAGGCGAGCTCCTCGGCGGTCGATTCTCGACCGAGAATTGCGTTGCGGTGCGGAAAGCGGCCGAAGCGCTCGATGACCTCGATATAGGGGTGCCCGTAGCGGCGCAGAGAACCGCGGCGATCGGGGTTTCGCGGCAGAGCGTCGAACAGCGCCACCGCGCGGCGTTGGTCGGCGATGTCCTCGCTGTGATGAAAGGGCATGTAGAAAAACAGCCGCCAGACTTGGGGGACCAGTTGGTCGAAAGCGCGCTCGATCGCTCGTTCCGCCGCGCTGAGCGCCGCTGCATCGCTGGCATAAGCGCGCGGCGTGCCGCGGAAGATATTGCGCGGCACCTGGTCGAGCAGCAGCACCAAAGCGAGCGCGCCCTCTGGCGAAGTTTCCCAGTACCGCAGCGCGCCAGCCGCCGCCGCTTCGTAATCGGCGAGAAACTCGTGGCGCAATGCCGCGTCGAACTCATTATTGCTCTTAAACCAGATCTCGCGATGGCGCTCGCGGTCGGGGTCATCGGGTCCCCCGAACCAGAAGTCGAGCAGGGCCCGCGCACGGTCGGGTAGGCCGACGCCCTGCATCACTGCAGCCCCGTGAGTGCTAATGGTCGAGATATGACTTCTCCTCGATAATGCTGGATCCGGTCAGGCGGTTGATCTCGCGTTTGAGGGCGGCCCGCCGATCATTGCAGCGGTATACGCTGCGCGCCAATTCGACAAAAGGCCGGTCAAATCGTTCGTTCCGCTCGGATTGGCGGAGGGCGTCCTCGACGTCCCACAGCCGACGATTGACTGCCGCCAGTTCCTGGTGCAGCGCCTCCAGTTCCGGCGTCGGCGCAACCTCCCGGGCGCGCACGGCGTTGAGCCAATCGAGCTCGCGCATCACATTGGCCTGTTTCGCCCGGTCGATGATCCGCTCGGCCTTGATTTCGAGGATTGTGATCTTGTCAAGAAGTTCACCGACCGAGATCGGCACGACGATCGCCTCGGTAGCCAATCGAGGCTGGGGTGCACTGATTTGTCGGGATGCGGGGCCGACCGGCAGCTGCCGTTCGAGCGCCGCGGCGACGACATCGACCGGGATAGCATCGAGCTGCTCAGCGCCAAAGTCCTGAGCCTTGATGCAGATCAAGGCCCGCGAGAACGGCGCGTATTTCTCCGGGCGGGTCGGTCCGTAGAGCGAAACCATCGGGGCTCCGCCGGCGGCCAAAAGATGGCCGGTGCCGGAACAGTTCGCGACCGCCGCCGATACGCGCTCGGCGAGTGCCGGGACAAGGCTCGGGCCGCGGATCTCCGCCGGGGTGGTCGAGTGGGCTTCCTGCTCCGGGAACAACGCCTCGGGTACGGCCCAGCGCAACCGCTCGCACCAGTCGAGTTCGGCCGGGCCGACAAAAAACAGCGGGACACGGCCGCGTTCGACCTGCTGCCGAGCGAGAGCAATAAAGGAGTCGAGCGGCCAGCATTTTCCGGTGTGCTTTACCCCGGCGCCGGGAGCCAGCGCGACGTAGGTCGGGCCCGCCGGCAGCAGCGCCGCCGCGCGGGCGCGCAGTGCCGGCGGCAGGGGGATCGGATTGGATACCGGGATCTCGTGTCCCGCCGCCGCCGCCGCCAAGCCCAACAGCTTGTCGGTCAGGCGCGGTGGGCGAACCGGCAGGCCGCGCGGCGGGCGGGCGTTGGAAAACAGGTATCGCCAGGTCCCGCTGATAAAGCGGCGATGGGGGATGCGCCGCAGAAACAAGGTGCGGCCGAGGTAACGCTGCGTATCGATGATCAGGTCGAAACGGCGCTTCAAGATCGGATGCTTGGCGCGGATCGCCGCGCGCGGATCGACCGGAATGTCGAGGTCGGTGATGAACTCGGCGATCCGCCCGTCGACCAAGGGCGCCAGCGAGCGGCGCAGATAAAACTCGCCGCTGGTGCCCGGAACCCACGCGATCTTCGCCGTCGGAAAACCGGCGCTGAGCGCTAGCAACAACGGCAACTTTAGGACATTTTCGCCGAGCGCGTTGTCGACGTCGCTGGTTACGTAGACGAGGATCGAACCAACCGGCATTCACGGTTCCCCCCGGTGGCGGCGGCCGGACGATATGCTCCGATGCGCGGTCAGCATCGATCGCTGTTTACCCCCAAACCAACGCGCCGTCGACAATGCGGACGAGGCCGATGCAGCAACCCAAGGCGACGATGCTGTCCATTTATCGCGAACTTTTGGTTCAGAACACTAAACCGGGTAGACGAGCGAGGTCGGGACGATCGTCGAATCGTAGACGCAGATCCGCTCGGCAAAGCGCAGCCCGGCGCCATCGTCGATCACCCGGTCGTGATAGCGGCCGCACATGAACAGCTCGGACGGGCGGTCGACCATGGTTTGAAACAGCGCGAAGCTGGCGGTCAGGCGAAGGCCGCCGGCAGCGATCTCGCGCAACCGGATGTTGCCGGTCAGATGCCGGATCAGCCGCGGCACATAAAGCGCCGTTTCGCGGATCGCGACGACCCGGTCGATCAGCATGTCGCGGCTCTCGCAATAGACCAGCGCGATCGGCATCCCCTGCTCGAAATTATCGCGCGGGATGATCTTGTAAACACAATCCTCGGTGAAAAAATTCGGCCAGGCCTCAAGCTCGCCCTCGTCGAGCGCATCGGCGTAGGCGCAATAAAGATCGGCGAGCCGCGTGCGCAATGCTGCCGGCGCGTCGAGACCGGGTGCGGCGATCATCGCGCTCAGAGGCGCATGACCCGGCAATAGTATTGGTAGAGGCCGCGGATCGCGGTCTCCGTCACCATGTGCGGCTCGTCATGAACGGCGCGTCCGCCCATCTCGGCGACGCAAAGGGCATCGTCGTTGCCGTCGATCCCGGCTTGCGAGAGCAGCATCGCCTCGCTGTCGTCGAGCGAGACGAGCCCCGCCGGGCCCATCAGATTGGCCTGGCGCAAGCGCCGCTGGCGCATCTCCGGGGCGTCGTCGGCATAGCCGAAAAAAGTCCAGGCGAGGTCGAAATGCCCGGCATCGATCGGGATGATCTGCCGCGTCGCTAATGTATTCGACTGTTGCTGTACGATCAGGTTGGGCCAAAACGTCTGCATGACGACGGTCGCTTCGCCTGGGAACTCGCGCACCGGCTCCAACAGGCGCGGGTCGCGCAGAGTGAAGTTCGACTTGAACGCGCGCATCTGCCTCGTCGCCTCGTTTTCCTGCTGCTCGCCCTTGCGGCTGACCAGCACCGCATGTCGCCCGGCCGGGTCCATCTCGATCGCCGAGCGCTGGTCGAGGCGGAACAGCCCAAAGGTGACCAGGAACACGTGCAGCAGGCTGGCGTGGTAGGGGTCCTTGATGTTCTCGAACATCAATTTCCAATTGCTCGGGATGCGCTGGCGCAAATAGCCGAGCACGACCAGTTCGCGGCCGTCGAAGACGCGGTCGAAATAGCCGAGCATATTGTCGCCGAGATACTCTTCGAGCGGCTCGGTCTCGGCCGAGAAGCTGGCGAAGACGACGCCGTGCCGGCGGGCCACCGCGAGGCGCTGCAGGCCGTGCTCCTCCAGGCGGAAGTCGGCCGGCATGCCGCCCTGGCCGCGAAAGCCGCGGCGAAACGGTACGCCGAGCAATTTGCCCGTGAGGTCGTAGGTCCATTGATGATAGGGGCAGACGAATTCCTTGGCCGAGCCGCGCGCCGCCGAACAGAACTGTGCGCTCCTATGGGCGCAGCGGTTGACGAGGACGGATACCTCGCCCGAACCGTCGCGCACGGCGACGACCTCGGTCGTGCCGAGCCGGCTGCGCTTAAAGTCGCCGGGTTTTGGGATCTCGCTTTCGAGGCAGACGTATAGCCAGCTCGGGCCGGCAAAGATATGCCGCTGCTCGCGCGCAAAAATCTCGGGGTCGGTGTAGACCCAGTTCGGAATCCGCGAGCTGCCGGCCTCGGGCCAGCGCCGCGCGGCCGAGTCGGCGCCCGGCTCGATCAGCGGTCCCACGGTTCCATCGGCTGGCGGCATGACAGACTCCGGTGCTCGGTTTTGTTGGTTCCTATATTACACCGCACCGAAAGCCCGGGCGACCGGCCGGTCGCCGGCGGTCGCAAACGGGAGCTAGCCCGCGGCGATATGCCGGACCATCCCCAAATACGGCACCAGCTGCTGATCCGCGGTGAGAAGCGTCGCGGGCTCGACGATCGCCTGCGCTACGAGGATGCGGTCGAAAGGATCGCGGTGCAGCAGAGGCAACTCGGCCACGAAGGCAGCGGCGTTCGAGTTGACCGGCAGCTCGACGAACCCGGTATCGAGCGCGGCTCGGGTTATCTCGGTGGGCGCGACCGCGAAATCGGCACGGCCGAGCCTGGCCTTGATGGAGATTTCCCAAATGCTGGCGGCGCTGAACAGCACCTCGTCGGCGCCGCCTTCGATCGTGGCGCGGGTGTCCGCGTCCAACCGGGCCGGCTCCGCGAATGCCCACAGCAGGACATGGGTATCGAGCAGCACGCGCATCAGCGTCCTTCGAAGGCGTCCAAAACCTCTGCGGGTAACGGTGCGTCAAAATCCTCCGGCAGGACCAGCTTTCCCGCCAATATGCCCAGACGGCGTCGCGGTCGCGGGGCGGCGAGCGGTCCCAACCGGGCGATAGGCTTGCCTGATCTGGCGATGATGATCTCTTCGCCGGAAGCGGCGGCATCGACCAGGCGCGAGAGCTGGGTCTTTGCCGCGTGAATATTGACGATGCGCATCAAGCCTCCCTAGATCGGACTTAGTTTAGCCCGAAAGCTGCCGCCCGATCAATGGTCCCGCCACTGGGTCCGCTCCTTTCGGTTTCCTCAGGAAGGGATGGTCAACGCGATCAGCTTTTGCGCGGCATGGTCGATCGTGTCGAGGTGGCGGCAGGCGTCGATCAACTCGGCGAATTGCGCCTCGGGGATCGCGAGGCCGGGGGCGACGCGGCGGATGCGACGCGCCTCCTCGTCGAAATCCCAGATGAATTCGCGGCCGGTGCCCTCTTTCGTAAAGCTGCGGCCGTCCTTCAAGAACACCGTGATCCGCGGGCCGAACAAGGTGCGGCGCACAGTCGGGATCAGGGTCACGCGGCGCATCAGGTCGAGCACTGCGGGCGGGTCGGCCTCGCCGGGGCCGGGCCCCGCACCCCTCAGCAGGGGATAGCCGCGCTCCGCCGCCCCCCAGGCGGTGAAATACTGGGTGCTGCCGACCTGCGGCGGGTTGTCGATACCGCGGCTCGGGAAAGCCGGGCTCGGGTATTCGGTCTCGAACCAGTTGACCAGTGCCTCGATACGGTCGATGTCCTCGGCGCGGATATTGCTCTCTGCGCACAGGCTCGCGGTCACATCGACATGGGCGATGTTGTAGCCGGCGGTCGAATAGATCCGGTACAAAGTTTCGAGAAAAATCCAGTCATGGCCGAGGCCTTCGGTGATTTTCGCCGGATCGGCGTGGGTGTCGCCGGTGAAGCTGTAGCGCAATTCGCCGCGGTTGTTGCCGGCATAGGAATGGTAAAATCCGGCCTCGCCTTCCAGTGTGGTCTCGCCGCCGGGCGTGCCGTGCTTGGCCAATGCCACCGCCAAGAGCGCATTGCGCACCGCACCGCCCTCGCGCAA
>DATMKU010000158.1:0-8906 GCA_035570935.1 Allostellaceae bacterium | reverse complement strand
GACGCCCGCCAACCTGGCCGCTTCCGCGATCCTCACTGCCGCCATAGTGCATCCCCCAATGCGTGACACTCCGCACTCGGTGCGGCGCTGGGGGAAAGCGCCGTCCCGATGCTGTGCGCACCGGCTGGGGGAAAGCCGTGCCCCCTTTGTACCGCAAATGCGTGGAAGCGGGTGGACTATTGCGCGGCCATCCGCACCGGTGAGCGCCGGCCCTGGCGCAGGATCGTGACGGTTAGCGCAATTGCCCGATGCAGCTGCTCGAGGTCGGGCCGCGAGGTCGGCATCGCCTCGCCGGCGGCGACATTCATCAGCACGTCGAACTGGTCGAGTTCGTGCAGACTGGGCGAAGCCGTTGCGGATCTGACAGACCCTGAACCACGCCATGTCGCCCTTGGTGCACGAATTGGGCGCAGTGATCGGCACCGACCACTTGCGGGCACCACCCTGGCCGACAGGATCGCACCCCACAACCCGCCGACGCCGCCATCGGCGGTGAGGTTGCAGGCCTGGGCCACGCGCCGCAACCATTCCTCGATGCAGCGCAGCACCATCAGCTGGTCGATGTCCACCAGGTGGTGGGCGTGCAGGATGCCGATGACAGTCGGTCAGCTCGACATTGCCGCCGTTGCCGTTGCTGGCGAGCCTCTTGCGCCGGGCCAATTGCGGGGTAGAGATGATGCAGCTGAAGGGCCTCGGTGCCGTCGATCCGGTAATCGGCGCGCCACTTCTCCGCCGCGTGGCAAGGCGCACGCTAACGGCAAAGGCTATGCTGAGCTTGCCGCCCGCAATGCGGCGCTGGCCATGGAGCGCCGGCGACCGCACCGGCGGTCGATGGCGCCCTCGCCATCCAGGTCGCCGACCTTACGTTGTGATCGCAGTCGGTGCTCGCCTGCGCTCGGTCCTGCCCGCGCCGTGACCCTGGGCATCGCGAATTGTCAACGCCAAAGGGGGGGAGTCGAAAATGTTTTCGACTTGCGCCAAAACTGGCCCGCTAGTCAATTGTTTGCGTTTGCAAAATTGAGCCCTGCGGGCCAAAGCAATCCCTGCGCGTTCCGGCAATAAAAGGCAGTGGTTATTTGATTAACACAAGCGTTCCACAGTATTTCCGCGCGGCAAACCGATGGGCGGCCCCCCGACCCGGTGCGCGGGTTGCGCGGGTCGGCTTCTTCGAGCTCCTGGCCTGCGGCCTGGTCGCGGCCCCGGCGAGGGGCAGCGTCATAGCTTGCCGGCAGGCGCAGATGGACATCGACGCGGCGCTGTCGACGCGGCTCATTGATCTGCCGCACCATCGCGCCGGGTATCCTCCTCTTTGGAGGGTTCGGCGCGAATGAGTTGGATCACCTCGTCCGCTTCCGGAGACGGAACCCCTTTTCGATCAATAGCTGCCGCGCATCCAACTCGGCTTCGATCAGATTTGATAGGGTGGGTGTAGCCATTGGTCGACACTAACTCGACGATGGTCAGGGGCGCGGCCTGGTGCTCACAACACCGGCCTCGCCTCGCTTGTAGCACAAAACGAGGCCAAAGTCTGCGGAAGCGGCTCGAACCCTGCCGCTCGTCGTTGCATCCTCCGCGCGAGGTGTCGATCACCGCCCGCGGTGACAATACTTGACAGACAGCAAGTATCACGTGAATTATTGCGCAGCAGTTACCATTTACTACTTAATGAAACGTCCTTCCACGGAGCTTCATTATCATGGCCAAAGGAATGAGCCGCGATCGGCGCAGCACCGCGGGCGCGCCGTTGCTATCGCCCTACCTCGCGGTCATCTGGCGCGAGACCGACGTCATGATCCGATTATCCGACCGCCTCGGCTTTTCGCCGGTGACGCGGCCGCGGATCCAGATCGAGCCCGAGCCGCCGCGCGGGTCGGCGGCCGACGATAATGTGTGGGCCGAGCTCAAACGCTTTCCGGTAATCAACGGCGGCAAGACCGAGCGATCGCCGGCGGCGCCGCTCGGTCGCCGCAACCGTGATGCCAAAGCCAAAGCGTAAGCCGTCGCCGGATGACTGGCCGGGGCTCGGCCCCGCCGGCCGCACAACGAAGGCGATGCTGGAAACGGCGCTTTGGCCACACTGAACCGCATCGTCGCGGCGATGGTGGTAGCGCTGACGGTCCTGTTTGCCGGGCTGCATTACTGGCCGCCGCACTGAAGCCCGAGGAGGGAACTTGTCCCCGCGCTAAACGAGGAGAAATTGAGATGAAGCGTTTTCTGATCGCCGCCGGCCTGCTGGTGAGCGCCGCCACGCCAGCCATGGCCACGCCATTCGTGGACATATCGACGTACTGGAGGGCGTACCTGCCCTTCGGTACCCCGGCCGGGATTAGCATCACATGCGAGAACGGCGCCACGCCACTTGCCACGGGCGGCCAACCGGGTTGCATCGACTTTTTCTCGCTCGACAAAACCGTCACCACGTCGGGCACACTGTCGGCGTCGCAGACGGCTTACGTGGGCATAACCAACAACACCGGCGCGCTCTACACCGGGGTGGACACTGTCCTTCTCGACACGGAGTATGCTGGAGCTTACCCCGGCAGCGATCTCGGCATCGACAACGCAGCGACCGAGAGCGCTAGCTTTACGAGTTCCGTTGAGGGCGCCGGCGTCGAAAGCTCCTACTCGTGCTCGATCGGAGGTGCCGATGGTTCCACTGATGCGCGGAGAGAATGCCCAGACGGTGTCGGCTCAGCCGACGTAAGCGAAGGACTTGCGAATGCTGGAGGCCTAGAGGGACCATTCTCCGACGGGATCTCCCCAGGGACCATCTTCTTGCCCTACGTCTCGATGATCACTGCCGACTTCTCTGTGCCGGTGCCGGAACCCCCAATGTGGCCCGTCCTGTTCATGGGGCTGATGGGAGCCCTGCTCCTTAAAGAAAATTTCCTTAGGAAAATACTCCGGGTCAGGCGATAGCCGACACGACCGCGGGACACGGGACATTTTACGGCAGAGGTAACGCGAGCGATTTGCAACATGCTGGCGGTTCGTCGGTGCGATTTGGCGTTTTTGACCGCGCGCTAGCGGTCTCTATATCCGCTTGCAGCTAGAAACTCTCCCCAAGCCGGCGAGCACTTCTTGAAGCCCGCCGGGCCGGCAGCTAAATCAGAGAACGGCTACGCAAGCCGCGATCGACGAGCACTCGATCCCCCGGGGGATCTGATCCGTCTTTTCACAGGATCACCCCCTTGCGTGTCTCACTTTGGATGTTGCTCGTCCTCGCCCTATTTGTTGCCGCTCACTACGATCCCGGTGCATTTCGCCAAGTCGAGAATGTGCTGACCTTATTGCTCGATGCCCGCGACCAACGTTGGCTGGGCGCCGCCCCTACACCTCCGGGGGCGGCCTTTTTTGCTCGACTGCTTGATTTCCCGGTCTATTGCAGTGTAATCGGCGCATTGGCCGACCCGCGTTCGATCGACTTTCATATGGAAGGACAGCGTTCTCCCCGCTGTCCGGCCTTGTTCGCCCCGGCAACCGGCCTCGTCCGGGCTCGCCCTGGGGCTTGCTGGGGGGCAACACGATGGTCGACACCGAAGTCGGCAGCTGGCTGACCTATGCCGAGGCAGCAGCCTTGCTTGGCTGTACCCCCGAAGCCGTACGCCAACGCGCGAGGCGGCACGAATGGTCGCGGCGTACCCCGAACGCATACGGCGGCCAGGCGCAGATCTTGGTGCCCGATGACGCCGATGTCCGGCCACGACCGGCCCCACCGCCGTACATACGGGGGACGGCTGACCGCGCGGACGGAAAAAGTACCGCAAACTGGTGGTTTTCCGCCCGGCGAAGCTAAAGGGTTCCAAAACGGAACAGTTTCCGCGCCGCCGGGGCAGCCTTTCCGAGTTCGGTGATCGAACAAATCCGAGCGCGCGGGCCGGGCTGGCGATCCCGCTGCTTGACGGCCTGAAGCCGTTCCTGGTGGTTCGTAGACGCGTGAAAGAGCGGCGTGGCTTCCCCCACGCCCGGGCTTGCTCATCGCAAATAGGTGGCGTTCCTTATTCCCCGTTTTGGTCGTTTCCGCCGTTCGGGGCGAGAGGCGGCATCGGCTCGAGCTCGACAATGGCGACCGCACCGCTATCCGGATCGCCGATGACCTGGAGCGTGGGGCGATCACGACTTCGCCGTCGGTGCCGGTGTAGAGGCTCATCTTGCGGCGCATCCGAGCAGCACCGCTTCTGCCGTTGGCGGCGGGCGCGGCGGGTCCGTTCACTGGCTCGCTGTTGCCGACGCCGATCGAGACGGCACCATTTTCGTCGACCGCGACAACCAGCTGCTCGCCGCTGTCGAGGGTGATCTTGCCATCGCCGCCGACCGAGAAGCGCTGGCGGACGCCGGAAAATTGCGTGGTGCGCTGGGCGAAGTTCTGACGCGGTGCGGGTGCCGCAATGCGGCCAAAGCCGTGTCCATGAAAGCGCGGACCGGTGTTGAAGCCGGCGCCACGCCGGCCGGCTGATGATCCGATGTAACCTGGAGACATGTGACTTCTCTTTGCTGTCGCGGGAATGCGACCGAAAGAAGGCACCATGTTGAGGCAGAAAGGTTGACCTACATGCCGTTCAAGATCCCGCCCGACCTTGCCGGCGACCTCGCCGACACACTTGTTCGAATCCGATCATCCCGTCGTGCGCGAATTCTGTACCCTAGCTATCGCCGAGGTCCCATGGCATCCGGGCTGGCCGCGGTTGCTGCTGCGGCTCGCTGCCGGGCTCGGATCGCCGATCACCGGCCCCGATCGCGCCGTCCTGCTGCTGACCGGCTTCCGCGCGCGTGAACGTGCGACGCGCATCGTCAAGGCGCTGGTGGTAGTGCTGCGCGCCCGTCATGACAAAGATCGTTCATCTATCGCGACGGCCGCGATCTGCTCATCCTCGACAGCGGCGAGCCGCGGCGCCGCTATGGCGCGCCAGAAAGCCTGCTTAGGCCGATCCAGTACCCCTCGCCGATGGGGCCGATGCCCACACCCGAAGCATCATCGCCAGCGCCGGTGCCGGTACCGCATCCCCCGGCGCCATCGGCACCCGCGGTGCCCACCGCTCCAGCGGCGATGCCCTATCTAACGCGCCGCGGCTGAGCGATCGCCGCATGTCGAATATCGTTCCGCATCCCGCCCGGTTCGCGGCTCGCGTGCGCTGCGGCGAGGCCGTGCCGGCCCGGCTGCTCAACACTTTGGCGCGGACCGGGAACGGCCCGCTTACTGCCTTGAACGCGCTCGCTGTCGTCGCGGCGCTGGTGATCGGCGAGGACAAGGAAAAACTCGCCTTTTTTGCCACCGCACTCGCGGCCAATCTTGCCGACGACGTCTAGTCTAGCACCGACTGGCACGCCATGCCGCGCCAGACCGCGACAAGCTAAGCCTCAACGCGCCTTGACCGCACCGGGCCTCGACCGCCCTTCCGTGCCGCGACAACGCCTGGTAAGGCCGCCCCTTCCTGTCCATCGTTCCGCCGGACATCCTTACGCCTTGGAGGGGGGTGCCGTGCACTCGAATTTCGTGACATATTCGCCGTCACAAAACCCTTTAAACGAGGTCGGTGATGGCGCGTCCGGCAATTCACGAGCAGCCGATGACCGCAGCCGAGCGGCAGCGTCGGCACCGGGGAAAACAGCGGGAGGAAAAGACCGACGTCGATCTGTTCACGATGACGAATCTTTATCCGCGCCGCACCGGCTTGCCGATGACGGTGTGGGTCAGCCCGCGCGGCCACGCCCGGCATGCGGTCCGCATCAAGGTCAACATGGCGCACGGTCAGCGGATGACGATCGGCAACACCGCGGTCGTGCGGCTTCAGCCGGTCCCGCGGGTAATTTCCGGTCTATTGTCGGCCGATGATCGACTAGCGATTTTCCAGTGGATCGCGATGAACGAGCAGGCCTTGCTCGATCATTGGAATGGTCTGATCGACGGCGGCGATCTGATCGAGCGGTTGCGTCCGCTGCCGCCACGGTGAGCGGCGCTGGTTCCGGTGAGCAGCCCAAAGATAGGCCAATGCGGGACAAGAGACTGTCCCGCATTAACCCACCCTCGATAGCTGTCCTGGCGCGCGGGCTCTACTTGGGAGGAGGCTTACGCCACACGGAGGGTTCTGTCCCGAACAAACCTACTTCCTCCCGACCTTCTTGCCGCCAGCGATGACAGGAAAGCGCTTCGGTTCACGCCATGCGTTATCGTCGTCATCGGGTTTAGGCGGTTCGGGCAAAACAAGCTTCTGCCGCTCGACCGACAGGTAGGGGCTGATCGGCCCCGGGGCGAGGCGGTGATGCTGGCGACCGCGGTGACGTACGCGACCAGCCCCGGGCGATCGAGCGCGCCCGCCGCGTCGAACCATCCTCGCCTCGCCGACCGATTCGGAGCCGACGCCAACAGCCGTTCGCCCTGCCCGCCAAATAGCGCGGAACTACATCTAGCGAATCGGTGCGACATCGCGGTGATCCCAGATATCCACAGCCTGGGGTCGATTTTGGGGTTGGGAGTCGGTCGCCCCCATCATAAAGTGCCGAAGCCGCGCCGCTTGCAGAAAGCAGGCGCGGGCCGGGTAGCACCAGATGTTGTTGGAAACGACGAGACACGTTTCCGATACCCGACCCGCTCCCCTTCCGCAAGCGCGATTTGGCGGAGAGGGGGGATTTCGGAGTGTCGGGCGGCGCCAACAGCAAACCGGGGAGTCGAGCGCAACGCGATGCGCCACGCCCGGTATCGATGCCACGCCGCCGTCGTCTCTCGCGCAAAGCCCGGCGCGGGCTGATCCGTTCAGCCGTAGAACTCGCTCGCGGCTTTTTCGTCAGCGAACACGGCCGCGAGCCGACCGCCCGCGAAATCGCCGGGCGGCTCAACACTGATACGAAGCTGTTGGCGGACATCGTTGGTCGCCGGCGCTCGGTGCGCGAAAGCGATTTGATCGAGCACATCGAGCGAATCGAACGCCGCCAACGCGAGCAACCGGACGCTCCAGAGCCGGCACTGACAACCCGTGAGAGCGCCTCGGCGCCGTCCAAAGAATCTGACATTCGCGATCGCCGGAGCGAGATCAGACGCGATCGCGTCTACGAAAGCACCGCCGGCCCACCTCCACGCCCAAATGAAATCGGCCTCGACGCGCAGTTGCTATCCCGCAGCGGAGGTCCGTGTCCGGAACCCTGGGCGAGAACGCCGGGGCAGTGCTTCTCCAAGAAGCGCCCCGGTTTATCCCCCAAAAATAGCGCCGTTGGCAATCGCGAATTTTCGCGAACGGGATTTTTGTGTCCTGCGCCTGCCCGCTATCGCGATCGCATCCGGGAACTCGACCGCCTAGCCGCCGATTATTTCGGCCGCGAGATCGGCGACATCACAAACCTCAGTTCCGACGATTGCGACGCGATGCGGCGCGGAGCCGGCAGCCATGACGCGCGCCCGCGCCCGCGCACCGCCTTCCCCGATCCGGGAACGAAGACCGCCGAGCCTTAAAGGGGCTCGGCCGATTTCCGTAACCCGCGGGGTCCGACGCCAATCGACCCGCAAGCATTTTCAGGGACATACCAAGTGGGAACATTACCGGGAAATATCACTGGGGAAAAGCCGCCCTTCGCCGATTTTCTGGATTCGCCGTCGGGACGTTTCTTCAAAGCCAAAGTCGCCGAGGCGCTGACCCGCGACTTCGAGCAGCTCGCCCGAGAATTGCTCGCCGCACCGAAAAAGGGCCGGCGCACCGGCCGCGAATTGCGCTTTGACCATGGTATCGTCATCCGGCTCGACGAAAGCGCGGCGGCTGGTATGTGCCAGTTGGCCGTGAACGCGCAGCCCGGCAACGCGCAGACGAGCTCCCGGTGGAGCCTCGGCCGGCGAGGGAGATGAGGGGACAGGCCGAAACTGAGGACGGGGGTCGCCACATAAGGCCCTCCTGCCCTGCTCGGGGTATCAGGAACGCTTCCTCGTTCGCCGATTCGGCGGTTACAGCGTCATGACGTAATGACGCCATCGCGGTAAGGTGTTGCAACGCCACCGCGGGTTACCGCAACAGCGGTATAGCGTGACAACGCCACAGAGGTATAGCGCCATAACGCTGCCACTTAGTAGCGAGACGCCGTGATAGCGTCAACCCGCCATCGCGTTATGCGTTCGTGGCTTCACCGATTTACAACGTAATGGCGTTATGCTAGTGCATTGATCCATGCAGACCTTAGCTTTCCTCAGCCAGAAAGGCGGCAGCGGCAAGACCACCCTTGCCGTGCATACCGCCGTCGCGGCCCAGGAGGACGGCGAGCGCGTCGTCATCGTGGATACCGACCTTCAGAAAAGCGCCACCACTTGGAGCGATTCCCGGCAGAGCGACACTCCGGTAGTTGCGCCGGTCGGCGCGGCCGTACTTAATAACGTCATGAAGGCATCGCATGATGACGCCATGACGCTGTGCATTATCGACACCGCCCCGCACGCGGCGCCGGACGCCGCTCGTGTGGCGGCCCTTGCCGACCTCGTCGTGATCCCCTGCCGGCCAACTGCCTTCGACTTGGCCGCCGCTGGCAGCGCCGTCGAAATCGTGAAGGCCGCCGGAGCGCGCGCCGTGTTTGTCCTCTCCGCCTGTCCGCTAAGGGCACCGGAGATCACCGAAACCCGCGCGGTGCTCGAAGGCTACGGGTATCCGGTTGCGCCGGTGCCCATCTCCGAGCGGCGGGCTTTCGCGCGCGCTGTTGCAAGCGGCAGGGCAGTCACCGAGTTTGACGCGGGCGGGAAGGCGGCCCAGGAGATCCGGGCGTTATGGAATTGGTTCAGGGAGCAGATGAAGCATGGCAAAAACAAAGACAACCGGGTTGGCGGCGTTCACCAACCGCAGAAATGCACCCACCGCGCCTGACGAAACCCCGGGTCTAACCACAGCGAATCCTGCGGCTCCGGCCCGTTCGCCGGCCGCAAAAGTGCAGGGGGCCCC
>DATMKU010000157.1:0-2124 GCA_035570935.1 Allostellaceae bacterium | reverse complement strand
GAAATCAGCGAGGACGAGTGGACCGACGCGTTGATGACCGACGCCGCCCGGCTCGAGGAGCGCCGCGACGAGCTCGCCGAGAGTGTCCAGGATCTTGCGGTCTACAGCGACAAAGACCGCGCCACTGCCGGCGTTATCGTCACGATCGGTGAGGACGGCGAATTTCGTCTCCATCCTCGTCGAACGTTCGGCGACCGACACTGGCAACAGCGGTGATGTCGAGACGGTCGGGTTCAAGGCCCGCCCAGACGACGAAATCTCCCGCCGCTCCCCGAAGGCCGAGCAGGCATTGCGCAAGGAATGCGGTTTCAGCCAGCTGCTGGTCGACGACCTCAAGGCATACCGATTGCAGATCACCCGCGCCCATCTGGCGACGGATTTCGATGTCGCCTTCGATTTGGCACTCTATGAGCTATGCGTCGATCTGTTCGAGCGGTTCGGCTACCGCTCGCACCCACTCGATTTACGGGCGATCGAGACCCCATTGCGCAGTTCATCGAACGATCTCTCCGGCACCCTGACCGATCGCTTGCTCGAAGCGCAGGGCAACGCGCTGGATCTTGACTGGCTCAAACTGCCGCCGGCGGAAAGCTTCGCGCCGCTCGCCGCACTGCCGTCTGAGGCCAAGCAGCGGCTCTTCGCCCGGTGCATCGCCCTCTGCCTCAAGCCGCAGCTGGCGATCGAGGACGGGGCCGACCCGGTTATCGAAGCTGCCGGGCGGCGGCTCGCGATCCCGTTCGCCGATTACTGGCGGCCGACCGCCGCCAATTATTGGGGCCGGGTCAAAAAGGCACACGGCCTCGCGATCGGCGGGGAGATCCTCGGCGATCGCTGGGCTCGCGATCATGCCGGAGATAAAAAGCCGGAACTCGCGGCAGCGCTCGAAACCGCGTTCGATCCCACGAAAAGCACCGCCTGCCTCGGTCTCGACCGGGCGGCGCGCGAGGCCGCAGCGGTCTGGCTGCCGCCCGGCATAGCCTATGCAGATGCTGCCGCTAACAACACTTCGGCGGATCCGCAATGCGACGAAGCAGCATCGTTTGTTGCCGATCCTGGCGGGGCCGAGCCTGCCGAAATCGACCCCCAGACGGCCGAATTGCCGGCCTTCCTGACCGAGGACGAGCCAGCCGGCATCGCGCTCAACGGGGCGTCGGCACCCTGACGCGCATTTTCGGAATCCAGGAGCGGGTGCGGCCGCAGCAGAGGCCTGCCGGCCGCGTCCGTCGGTCGACATAGGATCAGGTGACCGAAAGCATGGGCGGGGGCGCTGCCGCCGAACGACCGCCGTAGCGGCCAATAACTGAAAACTTCCGAACCCTGGCCCGCCGCCGCGCGGGCCTTTTTTATTCGACGGTACCGCTGTCCCGAGGGCGAAGAGGGAAAGGGCAGCCGGAAGGCGGGTGAGACCCGGGCGGTGAAAGAGAGCGCCGGCGGGAGCTCACCAACCTCGCTTCCGGAGATCCCATGCTCACGTCCGCCTCACGCGCAGCGCCCCCCACGGTCACGCTCCCGCTGTTTCTGCCGCAAGCCCCGCCGGACAAGGTCGCGGGGCTTTTTCATGCCGCCACGTTGCTCGCGCAAATGCTGGGGCAAGGGCGTGCCCTCGACAGCCGCGCGCTGCGCTCGGCGATGGAAGCCGCGTTCGGCGGCGCCGACGCCGAAGGGGCGTGGATGTGGAAGGACGCCTACGAGGCGCTCGAAGCGGCCCAGGTGCTGTTCGTGCGCAAATTCGGCGGTGCGATGCGCACGCGCGCCGGTTCGCCGACGGCGATGCTCGAGATGCTGACCCGCCTCGCCGGAAGGCTTGCGTCGCAGACCCGCCGCTCGGAGGAATCCGAGCACTTCCAGCAGTTCTCGACGCCGATCGCACTCGGCTTTGTCGCCGCCGAGGCGGCTGCGCTGACCCCCTGCGACGTCGTTCTCGAACCGTCGGCCGGCACCGGCATGCTGGCGATCTTCGCCGAACTCGGCAGGGCGCGCCTTGCCCTGAACGAGATCGCCGAGACCCGCGCCGGCCTGCTCGGCCGCCTGTTCCGCGACGTTGCCGTTACCCGGCACAACGCCGAGCAGATCCACGACCATCTCGATGCCGCGATCCGGCCGAGCGTCGTGCTGATGAACCCG
>DATMKU010000156.1:0-2979 GCA_035570935.1 Allostellaceae bacterium | reverse complement strand
CTGATGTGCTGACCGGTTCGCGATAGCGCTTGCGCCAAGCAAAAACCTGGTTCGCATTCACGTCGTAGCGCCGTGCCACCACCGATACCGATGACCCCGGTTCCAGCGAGGCCGCAACAATCTCCCGCTTCAGCTCCTCTGGCCACGACCGGTGCCGACGCTGATCCCGCAAACTTGTGCCCATAATCGAGCTTGTGGACACTTCCCATCACCCGCCGAAATCGAAAGCCCCAACCCTCGATCATTCCGCCAATCCCGAAAAGGCGGCCGCCCGCGGAGGGATACAGAAGAGCCGGAACCGTAGTCGATAATCTTGGTCGTCAACACATCGCTCGGGTTCGCGCCGCTGTCGGCGCACACGGTGCTGTTGGAGGCGACAGTGCAACTATCGGCGGTGATGCTGCCGGTTCCGCTGAGCGAAATGCCGGTGCCGCTACTGCTGAGGGCGACGATGCAGGCGGGCGCGTTGGCGTCGATCTCGGCGTAGGATGTGGCGCTGACCGGCAGGGTCGTGTTGGTGGTCAGCACCCGCGCCAGCATCAACGGCACGCTGGTCGTGATCGTGACCTCGACGGCCTTGTTGCCGTCGCCGCTCGGCGAGGTGACCACCGACGGGCTGACGCCGCTCGACAGGCCGTTCAACGCGGCGATGTTGGAGGCGGCGCTGGTGGCGTCGGTGCTGCTCGAACCGGACGAATTGTAGACGAGCGCGCCGCCATAGGCGGCGAGGTCGGCGACCCGCTGGTCCTCGGACTTTTGCAACAGCGCGTGGCCGTATTCCAATGCCAGCGCCGAAACCCCGACGACGCCGACCAGCACGAACGCGCCGAGGATGCTGATCGTGCCCCGCGCGTCATCGCGGGATCTTTGCAAAACGCCAGATATGCCGCGCATTTTCTCAGCTCCGTCGAAGCGACGAAGCTAAGGCGCGGGGTGTAAACGACGGGTTAACACGAGCACTTCCGCGATGGCGGGCAGGCCGATGGAGTGCCCCACCTCACCCTGCCCTTTCCGCTCCTGGGGCGGAGTGGGCAGGGTAATCTGGAAGTTTGGCTTAGCGGGACGTGCTCAGGCCGACCACGAAAACGGCGCGAAATGGCCGTTGTTGCCCTGGCCTGAGAGGGCGAGGTCGAGACCGAAGCCCTCGACCCGGGTCGCATTCGAGCGCGCCAAGGCGAGACGGCGGTTCGCCGGGTGGCCGGTATTGTCGATGTAAAAAGGCTCGCCGCTGCGGTTGCGCGACAAGACACCCTCGATCTCGAAGGCGGCGATGTCGGGGATCGCAACCCGGCGCCTGTGGCCCGCGACCGCGAAATCGATCGGCTTGAATTCGACGCCGCGAAAATCGGAGACCAGATTTTGCCGGATCAAGCCCGGCGGACCGCCGGCGTCGCCGCCGACGATCGCCGCCAATGCCCGCCGCTGCGCCGGGTCGGCCGCCGCGTCGACGACGCCGGCAAAGATCCAGTTACCGTCGGCCATGACCTTGCCCGAACGGATCACCAGCGCGAATTTGAGCCCGGCGAGCGGGGTGGCGCCGCTGTTGCCTTCGTCGATGCGAAACGCCATCACCGCGGTGCAGTGATCGTGCGTCGCTCCTCCTTGCGGGTTGGTGTAGATGCACGGGCAGAGATAGTCGCAATTGCAGCTTTCCATATACTCGCCGCGCATCGTCCAGTTCTGTTCGGGCATGGTTTCCTCGCTAAACTTGGGCTCCCTCGCCTCGGCCGCCGCTTAGCCGGAGGCAGGGGCGGGGAGGCGGAATTCGAGGCGCCGGTCGGTCAAGAACGTCGCATAGAAATAGAGTTCGGCATCGAGCGCACGCTTGATGTTGTCGGCGCGGCGAAAACCGTGCTGCTCGCCGTCGAACAGCAGGTAGAGCGACGGTATCTGCCGGCGGCGCAATGCCTCGACCATCGCCTCGGCCTGCTCGGGCGGCACCACCTGGTCTTCCGCACCCTGGAAAAAGGCGACCGGCACCGACAGCAGCCGCGCGCTGTGGACCGGCGAGCGGGCGACATAGAGGTCGCGGCGCTCGGGATAGGGGCCGATCAGACCGTCTAGGTAACGCGACTCGAATTTGTGGGTGTCCTTGGCCAAGGCTTCGAGGTCGCTGACCCCGTAATAGCTGGCGCCGGTCTTGAATTCCTTGCGAAAGGTCAGCACCGCCAATGTCGTATAGCCGCCGGCGCTGCCGCCGCTGATCGCCCAGCGCTCGGGGTCGACCGCATGCCTGACCTCGGCAAGGTGGCGCGCGCCGTTGACGCAGTCAGCAACATCGACGATCCCCCAATTGGCTTGCAATCGCAGCCGGAACTCGCGGCCATAGCCGGTGCTGCCGCCGTAATTGACGTCGAAGACGGCAAAGCCGCGGCTTGTCCAGTACTGCGTGCCCCAGCTCAATGTCGCCGAGGCGGCGGCGGTCGGGCCGCCGTGGCAATGCACGAGCAATGGCGGCAATTCCCCCTCGGGTGCTGCAAAATCCGCGTTGCGCGGCGGGTAGAACAGGCCATATGCCTGCTGCCCGTTATCGGTGGCGAAGCTGACCGGCTCCGGCGCCGAGAGAAAGCCGCGATAGGCTTCGATATCCTGCGTCGTCGAGCGGCGCAAAATTGCCGCATGGCCAGACGCGAGGTTGAGTTCGACGATCGCCGGCGGTTCGCTTGGCGAGCCGCCGCGGAAATACACTCGCTCGCCCGCGGCGCGCAGCGAGGAAATGTCCTGGTAGGGTGTCGCGATCGCGCGCGCCTGCAGCGACTCGAGATCGACGACCCCCAGCTGATGCGCGCCGTTTTTGATATAGCTGCAGACGAGCCGGTTCTCCGCACCGAAGGCATGGGCGGACATGCGGAAATTCCACTGCGGCCGGCCGAATTCGGCGGCCAACGGCCAGACCGGCTCGATCGCCGAGCCGTCGGCGAGCGCCTCGCCCGGCACCCGGAACAAATTCCACCAGCGCCCGGCGATCCCCTGCTGGAC
>DATMKU010000155.1:0-4905 GCA_035570935.1 Allostellaceae bacterium | reverse complement strand
CCGCCGGTGTCCGAACCCATCGCGCCGGCGCAGAGACCCGCCGCGACTGCGACCGCCGAGCCGCTCGACGACCCAGCCGGGTAGTGCGCGGTGTTCCACGGGTTGCGCGCGGGCGCGAAGGGCAGCGTGAAATCAGGGCCGCCGATGGCGAATTCGTGGGTCTCGTTCTTGCCGAGCAGGATCGCACCGGCATTGCGCAGCCGCACCCAGGTCTCGGCGTCCTCGTCCGGAATGTGGTCGAGGTAGCGCCGCGAACCGGCCGTGGTGCGGATGCCGCGCGTCTTGTAGATGTCCTTGAGGCCGATCGGAATGCCGTGCAAGACGCCGCGCGCGGGCGTCTGCGCAGATTTGAGCGCCTGGTCGCGCAGCACCAGCACATAGCTGTGCAATTCGCCGTCGAGTGCCGCGATGCGGTCGAGATACGCCTCGGTCAATGCGACCGGCGACAGGCTGCCGGCGGCGATTGCGCGGATCGACTCGGCGATCGTCAACTGGGTCGGGTCCATCACCGCACCTCCGCCCGCGGATGGACGAAGATGTGCGCCGGCTCGGCCGCCCGGTCGCGCGGTCGCCGCACGATCCGCTGCATGCGCTGCACGAAACGGTACCCCTGGCGCAGTTCGTCGAACTGCTCCGCGGTCAATTTCAACCCCGCCTCTTCAACAAGTGCGCTAAAGCGCTCACGCGAAATCAACTCGTCAGTCATTGTCTTTACCTTTCGGGCGTTGCCCCTCACCCCGGCCCTCTCCCCGCAAGCGGGGCGAGGGAGAGATCGGCGTAGCGGGTGAGGGCGCCAGCATGGGCTACTCCGCCGCCTCGGCGACTGGAGCGGCGCGGAAATTCTTTGGCAGGCCGGCCTTGGCGATGGCGCCGTATTGGACCACGTCGGGCAATGCGCCGTGCACGAGCTTACGCACCTCAACCAGCCGGTCGAGATCGACGCCGGTGGCGAACCCCATCGCCTCGAGCATGAACACCAGGTCTTCGATGACGATGTTGCCGGTGGCGCCCGGCGCGTAAGGGCAGCCGCCCAAACCGCCGAGCGAGGCGTCGAACGACCGCGCGCCGGCGTTCAGTGCCGCCAATACGTTGGCGAGGCCGAGCCCTCGGGTGTCGTGAAAATGGCCGCCGACCGGCAAGGGTGCGACATCGGCCATGACCCGGCGAAAGACGCGCTCGACTGCCGCGGGCTGACCGTAGCCGACGGTGTCGGCGAGCATGATCGCGTCGGCCCCGGCCTCGGCAACCTCGACCGCGATTTGGCGCACCCGCTCCTCGCCCACGGCACCCTCGATCGTGCAGCCAAAGGCGGTGGCAAGACCGCAGGTCAGGCGCGGGCGCTTGCCCTCGGGGGCGGTGTGGCACAATGCCACGACGCGGCGGAAATCCTCAACCGACTCGGCGGTCGAGCGGCGGACATTGGCGCGGTTGTGGCCCTCGCTGACCGACAGCACGAAATTCATCTCGTGCACGCCGAGCGCCAAGCCGCGTTCGGCGCCCTTGAGGTTCGGGATCAACGCCGACACCGTCAGCCCCGGCAAACTCAGCGCATGGCGCACGACCGCCTCGGCGTCGGCGAGCTGAGGCAACAGCTTTGGCGGGACAAACGAGCTGACTTCGATCTCGCGCACCCCGGCGGCATGCTCGGCGTCGAGCCAGGCGATCTTTTGCTCGGTCGGCATGATTTCGGCGAGGCTCTGCAGCCCGTCGCGCATGCCGACTTCGCGGACAAAGGCGGGTTGGCGCATTCTCTCCTCCCGATGATGCTGCGAAAAAGCTAGCCCTGCCGCCCCGCCAGGGCAACGTTCTCGGAAAGGTGCTTCTTTCCGATCCGAGGACCTCAGCCGCCGAACTGCAAGATGTTGGCCGGTTCCTCGGCCCAGTGGCGCTGGCGGTAGAGCCTCCCCGTCATCGCCTCGACATAGGGCGCGGCGGCGCACACAAACGCGAATTGCCGGTCGGTCAGGGTGAGGCCGGCGGTGCGGCAGGCGCTCGCGGCGCGGTCGCGGGTTGCGGCGTCGATATCGGCGGGCGGCGGATCAGGGATCGGCGGCAATTCGGTCGAGAAGCTCGCAGTCGGATCGAGGCTTGGCCGCCGTGCCCGCCACTCGGTTGCCTGCTCATAGGCGTGCGCCACTCGCAATACCGTCGTCTCGGCGAAGGGCCGGCCGACGACCTGCATCGACAACGGCAGGCCGCTGCGGCTGAAGCCAATGCATTGCGCCAAGGCAGGTCCGCCGGTCACGTTGAACGGTGTCGTCAATGACGGCCGCCTCCAGAATTCGATCGTCCGCCACGCATCGAGCCGTGGCGCCGGGCCGCCCGCGGTCGCGGTCACCAGCACGTCGTAATCGGCGTAGACCGGCGCCATTTCGGCCAATATGCGCCGGCGCTCGCGCTGCGCCTGCACGTAGTCACGGGCGCTTATCAGCACCGCCGGCAACACGCGGCCAAGAAAATCCTCGCCGAAATCGCCGGGCCGGGTGCGCACGGCCTCGTCGTGCACCGCCAAGAGTTCGCTTTCGGCGATCGTGACCTTGACGTCGTAATAATCCTGCGCCGGGCGGAGCCGAACCTCCTCTAGGGTCGCGCCGAGCGATCGCAACACCCGAAGCGCCTCCTCCAGCGCCGCGGCGACTTCCGCCGTCACCGGGCAATCGTCCTCGTGCAGATGGCGCACGACGCCGATCCGCAGGCCCCTGATATCGCCAGTCAGCGCCGCGCGGCAATCCGGCACCGGATGCGACGCACTCGCCGGATCCTTCGGGTCACGGCCGGCGATCGCCTGCAGCAGGATGGCGCAATCCTCGACCGTCCAGGTCATCGGCCCGGCATGGTCGAAGCTGAACGAGTTGGTGTAGACGCCGCAGCGGCTGACGAGGCCATAAGTCGGCTTCAGCCCGACAATGCCGCACAATGCCGCCGGCCCGCGGATCGACCCGCCGGTGTCGGAGCCGAGGGCGGCGGGCACAAACCCGGCCGCGACCGCCGCCCCCGACCCGCTCGACGAGCCGCCGGTGAAATGGTCGCGGTTCCACGGGTTGCGCGCCGGCGGCCACGGCAGGTCGAACGACGGGCCGCCATGGGCGAATTCATGGGTCGCGAGCTTGCCCATCAGCACGGCGCCGGCTTTGTACAGCTTCGCGACCGTGGTCGCGTCGAAATCCGGGACCGTGTCGATGCAGGTGCGGGAATGCCCGGTGGTGCGGATGCCGGCGGTGGCGTAAATGTCCTTGAGCCCGAACGGGATGCCGTGCATTGCGCCGCGATAGCGGCCGGCCGCGATCTCGCGCTCGGCGGCGCGGGCCTGGTCGAGCGCGCGCTCCGGGGTGGGCAGCAAAAATGCGTCGAGCTGCGGGTCGAGCGCCTCGGCCCGGCGGATCAGCGCCGTCGTCAATTCGACCGGCGACAATTCCTTCTTCTCGATCCGCCGCGCCACCTCGGCAATGGTCATAAAGGCGAGGTCTGTCGACGGCGATGTCATGGCGTCGGGCACGAGTGCGTCTCCCAAAGAGCGGGTGGCGGATCAGGATACAAGCCTAGGCGGGCGGGGCGACCGATAGCCGGCCGACCACACCGTGGCGCTCGATCAGCCGGGCGACGAGACCGGACTTTTTCGCCTCCTCGACAAAATCGCGCAGAAAGGCAGCGCCGGCGGTGTTGGTGCGGGCGGTGCCGACCGCCTGCTGCACCGCGGTGAATTGCCCGGCGAGGATGCGCGAGCCCGGCCGCGCCTTCTGCACGTCGATCAGACCCGGCCGCAACCCGGCATAAGCGTCGAGCTTCTCGCCGTCGAACGCCTTGAGTGCCGTCTCGGCATTGTCGAACTGTAAGAGCTCGCCCTGTTTGTAGTTGTTTTCGAGCCACAAGCCGTAAGCGCTGCGCGCCGTAACGGCGACCCGCCTCCCGGGCCTGTCGACATCGGTTATGGTGTGCAGCGGCGAGCCCGCCGGCACCAGGTAGGTCGCCTCGATCTCGACATAGGCGGCGGTGAAGTCGATTTTTGCGGCGCGCTGCGGCTCGGCGCCGACCAGCCCGATATCCCAAATCCCGGTCCCGGCGGCATCCGCCAACTCGCCCGGCCGCGCATAGGGTACATAGGCGACCGGCACGCCCAGCCGCTGGGCGATCTCGCGCGCCATGTCGGGGGCGACGCCAACCGGATCGCCGGACGGGGTCTTGCCGGTGACCAGCAGGAAATTGCCCATGTTGATCGCCGCGCGCAAAACGCCGGTCGGGGCGAGTTCGGTGACTGCTTGCTCAGGCATCGGGGGTGTCCTGAAGTTGTGAGGCCAATCGGGCCATCCTGAAGGATCGGGGCCGCCTCGGCACGTAAAAATTCCGCTGCAAGCCGATTGCTCTCTCTATCGCGGTATACTCGATGACGTTGCCGTTGACGGCACGCAAGGACGCGGCCGACCAGCCTTGCCGGCGCTCATTGGAACCCGTGATGACCTTCACCGGGGAAGGCTTGGCCCTCGGTGGCGCCATCCTCGCCCCGTTGCACCACGACCGGACGGGGTGCCGGAGATTTGTGCCGAGGGGCAGATCCTGGAGGGCCTGGGCCCGCGATAGTTGAGCCGGCTGCGACGCGCAGATGGGTCGTTGGGTGACCCGGCGTTGGCCCGATCCAGACCGTTTATCATTGGGCAATCCTGGTCACTTCCCCAATATCGGGAACGAAGCCTTCCGTCGCCGCGACCCCCGCACGAGCCCTGCCCGTAACGGATAATCCGCAGCCCGCTATTGCGCTGGGACCAGTTCCGGCGTCCTGGCGTTGGCGAAGGCCGGCATGACCTCCTTGCCAAAGCGTTCGAGCTGTTCCAGCGCCACCCTTTTCGGTACGCCGACGCTGAGGCTGACCGACACCCGGTCGAGCCCGGGGTAGCGCTTTTCGAGCGCTTT
>DATMKU010000154.1:0-4160 GCA_035570935.1 Allostellaceae bacterium | reverse complement strand
GCGCCGACGTGCCGCGCGTTGCGCATCCACGCCGGCGACCGGGTATAACGCTTCCTATTCGGCGGCGGCGCGCACCGGCTCTTTGAGCCCCGGCATGTAGTCGACGCTGACCGGCTGGTTGGTTTCGAACGGGCTCTTGAGGTCGAGCTCCTTGGCCATCTCGCGCACCGCCGGGAACACCTCCTGGCCCAACAGGCGGATGCAGGTCCTGGCGTCCTGGTGCGTAACGTTGCCGTCATTCCCCCAGATGCCGAGGATCCCGGGCCGCGTCTCTTCCAAGAGGATACGCAATTTGGCGATCACCTGCTTTGGCGTGCCGGCGATGATCATCAAATCCTCGAGCTGTTTTTCGAGCTCCGGGCGGTAGCGCGGGTTTTTCGACCGGCCCGAGGCGAACTCAACAAAAGCGCGGCGGTTTTCGGGACTGCCGTAGCCCGACGGCGTGCTCCACACCGGATGGGCCAGGCCGGTGAATTCGCCCTGCATCCAGCGGAATTGGGCGGCGTTGGCGAGCGCCTTCTCCTCGGTCTCGGCGACGTGGATCTGCTTCAGCATCCCGTGATAGTCGGGGCCGGGGGTAAAGCCGGCCGCGGCGGCGACGTTGTCGTAGATCTTCCAAATCTGCTTGGTACGGTCGATCGGGGTGTTGAGCGCGATATAGGGATAGCCGCGCTGTGCCGCCCAGACGATCGTCTCGGGGCTGATGACCCCCGGGATCCACACGCGCGGATGCGGCTTTTGCAATGGCACCGCCCACGGATTGACGACCCGGTGCTGATAGTGCGCGCCCTCCCAGCGGAACGGGCCCTCGCGCGTCCACGCGGCGACGATCAGATCGTGCGCCTCTTGAAAGCGCTCGCGGTTGTAGGCCGGGCTGACGCCGGCGGCGAGCTGCTCCTGGCCGCCGCCGCGGACAAATCCCGAGACCAGGCGCCCGCGCGAGATCATGTCGATCATCGACAATTCCTCGGCGAGCCTGACCGGGTTCTCGGCCAAGGGCAGCGGGTTGCCGAGCAGGATGATCTTGGCGTTTTTGGTCACCGCGGCGAGGATCGCGGCAAAGATGTTGCACTTGGCCTGCATGCAAAACGGCGCATTGTGATGCTCGTTCAGCATAAAGCCTTCGATGCCCATCTCCTCGGCATAGATGTAATGCTCGAGGTATTCGTTGTAGAGCCGGCTGCCGGCGACCGGATCGAAGTATTGGTTGGAGAACATCAGCGCGGTGGCCCCGAACTCCAGGCCCTTCTCGGCCGGATAGGCCGACATCGGCTGTTCGGTGAAGTACATCAGCTGCATCGCGTTTCTCCCGTCTTCGTCTCCGGCGCCGCCCCGCGCGTCGCGCGGCTTCATCGAAGTCTGTCACAAATTTCGCGACGCGTGCGCGATTTTTGAGCGACGGAGGAGATTGGACGCGATCGACGCGAGTTCTGCCGACGCAGGCTCTGAAGCTAAAGATCGCCGGGCCGCAGCCCCGTATGCTTTGCTATGCGTACGAGGATCCGCGGTCCGAGTGACCCCGGCCGTGATAGTGTGCGATGCGATCACCCAAGGCGCATCAGCGCCCGCAATACCCGGCTCGCCCTGGTGGCGGGCCAACTATTCGTGCGGCGGTAAAGAGATCGCTTGGATCAAACGGTACCGGCTCGCCATGCTCGATACGGTCGGCGATTACGCGCAGTGCCAGCGCCGTCGTCTTCACACGAACCTCGGCCTCTGTCGCGCCATAGGCCATCACCCCTGGCAACTCGGGCACTTCGCCGATCCACCGGCCGTCTTGTTCGCGCTCGATTTCAATTTTGAGCATCGCCGCTATTCCCTGTTCGCGCACCGACACGAAACATTACATATCGTCGCCGCGCCCTGCGATTCTCCGCGACGCGCGTTCGCCAAACAAAATGGTGGCGGAGGCGCCAAGCAAAACGGCGCCGCCGCCGCTCCTGGTCATTCGGTCGGCAGATCAGAAACGCTCGGCTTACCATCGCTCAACTCGCGCCGTGGGTTAGCAGCAGGCGGCCGTAGGGCGCCATCGCCGCCGGGCGGCTCGCGGCGTGATGGGTCAGGATCGTCATCACATCGCGCCGGATCGCCCCCAGCTCGTCGTTGTCGTAGACCCAGCGGGCACCGTCGACCTCGCACAATTTGTCGACCGCCCAGGCGACCTGATGCTGCGCGTAGACCATGTCGCGCCGGGCGCGCAACGCCTCTGCCTCGGTAATCCTGCGGCCGGAGGAGACCTCGGCGGTGCTCGAGTCGCGCCCGGTGTGAAGCAGCAAAGTCGCCGCGTCGATCGCCGCGGCGGCCTCGCCGACCGCCATCTGCACGACCTCGGACTCGGCCAATTTGCTGACCCCGCGCGACACCCGGCCAGCGAGCGCGGCGCAGGCGACATCAAGGGCGCGGCGGCCGAGCGCGATGGCGACCGGCGGCAATGAATAGGAGACGAGAAATCCGCGCGGCGCGCGCAACACCGGATAATCGGGATGAACCAAGGCGCCTGGCGGGGTGCCGGCAAAGAGGTCGCTGACCATCACGACGCGGTGTTCGGGCACGAACACATCACGCAGGACCAGCGATTTCGAGCCGGTGCCGGCGAGGCCCAAGGTCTGCCAGTCATCGGCGATCTCGCATTCGGCAAGCGGCGCCAATAGGTAGGCGATCGTCCGCGGGTCGCCGACCTCGCCGAGAAAAGCGCCAAGGATCGCCCATTGCGCATAGTCGCAGCCGCTCGAAAACGGGTATCGGCCGCTCAGCCGCCAGCCGCCCGGCACGGGCTTGGCGGCGGCGCGCGGCGCCAGCGACGACGAGGCGACCGCCTCGGGATCGTCGCCCCACACGTCGATCTGCGCCTCATTTGGATATTGCGCGATGATCCATTGATGCTCGGCAAATACCGCATAGACCCAGGCCGACGACGCGCAGCCATAGGTCAATTCCTCGACGATCCGCGAGAACAGGCTGAACCGGCCCTGCATGCCGCCGAACCGGCGCGGCTGCAGGATGCGCAGGATGCCGGCCGCGTGGTACTCGGCGATCGTCGCCGCCGGCACTCGCCGCGCCGCCGCCGCTTCCGGCGCGCGCTCGGCAAGAAGCGGGATCAGCCGCCGCGCCCGCTGCAGCACCGCCCGCTCCTCCGCCGGCAGCCCGCTATCGTCGCCGGAAAGCGAAACCGAACTCCAAGGTGTCATATGCCAGCCACCGGAAATGCGGTGCTCGACCGCCGTCTATGCTCGATAACGCTTGAACCGTGCATCGAAGACGGCCGCGGAGCAAGAGACGGCGACGACGATATGGCCCAACGGGTCTTCGCTATTGCCGATGCGGGCGCCGCGGCGTCATACCCGACGCACGGGGCCGGCGTATTGGGCGACGACCGGCTCGGCGGTAAGCAGCAGGATGCCCTCGACAGCCGATCGGGCAACCAGCCTGCAGGGTCGAGGGGATCCTTGTGGCCTACGCTTTGTCACTGGGCGCGTCGCCATCGCGCCGAGGGCGGCCGCCGGCGCGATGGCGACAGGGACCTTTGCTCAATTCGCGGCGGCGAGCTTGTCCTGCGTCTTCGTGTCAAAGTCGCTGGCGTCGTGGCGCTCGTGCAGCTGCTCCGAGGGCTCGCCCGAGAGGCGGTTGACCATGCGCCCGCGCCTTACCGCCGGCCGGTCATAGATCATGTCGGCCCAGCGCTGGACGTTCTTGTACTCGTGCACCGCCAGGAATTCAGTCGCACCATATTGCCCGAACTTCGCCAGCCCGCCATACCAGGGGAAGATGGCGATGTCGGCGATCGTATAGTCGGGACCCGCGACGTACTTGCTTTCCGCGAAGCGGCGATCGAGCACGTCAAGCAGACGCTTTGTCTCCATCGTGAAGCGGTCGATCGCGTATTCGATCTTGACCGGGGCGTAGGCGTAGAAATGGCCGAAGCCTCCTCCGACGTAGGGGGTGCTGCCCATCTGCCAGAACAGCCACGACAGGCATTCCGCGCGGGCGGCGGCTTCGGTCGGCAGGAACTCGCCGAACTTCTCGGCCAGGTGGATCAGGATGGCGCCGGTCTCGAAGACCCGGATCGGCTTGGGGCCGCTGCGGTCCAAGAGAGCCGGGATCTTCGAATTCGGGTTCACCGCGACAAAGCCGCTGCCGAACTGGTCGCCGTCGCCGATCTT
>DATMKU010000153.1:0-23304 GCA_035570935.1 Allostellaceae bacterium | reverse complement strand
CCATTCGAGGCTCAGCCCCTGGACGACGATCGAGAACACGACAATCCCGTAGGCGATTGTCAGCAGCGCATCCTTATATGGGGTGGGCGGCAGGGCGAGCGCCAGCGCCACCGAGATGCCGCCGCGCAACCCGCCCCAGGTCAGCACCAGGAACGACCCGAAGCGGTCGGGCAGACTGAGGCTGAGCGGCAGTGCCGAGACGGTGACGCTGACCCAGCGGGCAAGCAGCACGATCGGCAGCATCGCGATCGTGGCCAGGATCGCGTGCCGCTCGAGATCGATCGCCGCGATCTCCAGCCCGATCAGCAGAAACAACAGCGCGTTCAAGGTGTCGTCGACCAACAGCCAGAACGTCTTCAAATGCTGCCGCGTCGTCTCGCTCATCGCCCGCTGCATGCCGTGGTTGCCCATCAGGATACCGGCGACGACAACCGCGACCGGGCCAGAGACGCGCAGCATGCCGGCGAGGCTGTAGGTGCCGGTCACCAATGCCAGCGAGATGATCAACTCGACGTTATAGTCGTCGACCCCCGATATCAGCAGAAAGGCGGCGTAGCCCAGCGCCAGACCGAGCACACCGCCGCCGACCGTTGACAGAGTAAACGCCTCGGCGATCGAGAAGGGCCCGTGATCCCCGACAGCGCTGCCGGAAGCGAGCGACAACAGCAGCGAAAACAGCACGACGCCGATGCCGTCGTTGAACAGGCTTTCGCCGGCAATGACCGCCTGCAGCGATTCGGGGATACCGACCCGCCTCAGCACCAGCAGCACCGCGACCGGGTCGGTCGGCGAAATCAACGCGCCAAAAACAAGGCACCACGGGATCGGGATGGCGATTCCCAATGCCTTGGCCACGACGAACAGCGCCGCCGCGATCAGCCCGGTCGACAGCACCGTGCCGACAACCGCGAGCGCCAGGATTGTCCATTTGCGCGCGAACAGCTCCTGGAAATCAACTTCGAGCGCACCGGCAAACAACAAAAAGCTTAAAAAGCCGTTCAGCAGCGCTACCGGAAAATTGACCCCGGCGAGCAGGCCGCGGATCGCCAGCTTGATCCCGAGCCGGGGAAACGCGACGCCGACGGCGATCAGCACGACTGCGCTGAACAGCGCCAGCAGCAGCAATCCGACGGTCAACGGCAGGCGAAGAATACGATGATTGAGGTATCCGAAAATCGCAGCCAGCACCAACAGCAATGCCAATAAGTCAAACGGGGATTGCATAAGTCACCGTTATTATCGAGTATGGCCGTTGCCCGGCCGACACAAAGTCGTCAGCAGCGATGCGGACGTTTGCGGATAGTATTGATCGCAAACTTGCGGGGCGACTGGTGGCAAGGTGCAGGGAAGATACGTGGTGCAAAAAGGCAACGTCGTTGCGAATCCGCAACTTGTGACATCGCGATGTGCCGGCCGCAGCGCAGCCATGTCCTTGAATATCGCATTGCAGCACGTACCTAGACCGCGGGAGACAAGACCAATCGAGATCGGCTCATGATCGAAGGGATTCTAGCAAAGATTTCTATCGTGCCGCGGAGGCCGAGGGCGGCTAAATTCGGCCGCAAGGCGGCGGGTCTGGCGGCGGTCATGTTGGCGTTGGCCGCTTGGTCGGCCCCCGGCTCGGCGAGCGCCGGCGGCGCCGGCGACACCGTCCAGGGGCTCTACGACAATCTGCTGGTAACGATGAAAAATGGCTCGACCCTCGGCGAGAGCGGGCGCTATGCGCAGCTGGCGCCGGTGATCCGCCGCAGTTTCGACCTGCCGATCATGGCTCGGCTGTCGGTCGGCCCGGCTTGGGCGAGCCTGACGCCGGCGCAGCAGCAGCAGGTTACCGACAGCTATGGCCGCTATGTCTCGGCGATATACGCCGACCGCTTCGACAGCTATCACGGCCAGCAATTGCAGGTCACCGGCGAGGCGCCGACGGTCGGCGGGGTCATGGTCAGCAGCCGCATTGTCAAGGCCGACGGCGACCCGGTCGAAGTCGATTACCTGATGCGTCAGGAAGGCGGCGGCTGGCTGATCTCCGACATCTACCTCGACGGCACGATCAGCGAAATCGCGACGCGGCGCTCGGAATTTGCCGCGATCGTCCGCAGCCAGGGCGTCGACGGCCTGATCGCGGCGCTCAATCGCAAGGCGGATATGCTGACCGGCACCACCGCCCGCGCCGACTAATCTAACCGCTGCTTTTGGCGCCTCGCCGGCCGCGCCGCATCGTTGCCCCAGCGACCGCGGCCGGGTGGCGCCCGCCATTCCCTGTCGGTCCGACGACGCTCGCTGGGAGAGCAGCCAGGTGTCAGTATCGTGCGGGTTGAGCCGTGCGCGGCGTGGTAGCTCGCGGACCGCGAAGACGATGCCGTCGTGCCGTCCGTGGCTGATGCTCGGATAGGTTCCGAAGAGCCGATCCCACGCCGAAAAACACCGCGCCATAATTTGCCTGAGTGAAGAGGCCGGAGCGGTAAATACGGTGGGCGTCGGACGTGACCAGAGCCGGTTGCAGCTTTCAACGTCCGCGCCAGACACCGCGTCGTCTCGCGATCGTCCTCCTGCGCGGCGGGCCAATTCATCAGATGGCGCTGCTGACGGCACCAGGCGGCGATGGCGTTCGCCGTCGGATAACCCGGGTTGGGCGCCAATTGCTTGGCATCGGCGCCCTTGTTCTTGTAGGTGTTGCGGCCACGACCGAAAACCAGCGTGCCCGTGCCAGTTCGGTGATCAAATCCTCGGATGCTGTAGAGAATAACTCGGCTTTGCTGCCGCCCCCGAGGTTTTGGAAGGGCAGCATCGTCAGATTAGTCTTGGATTAGATTACTTTATCCTGTTCAGGGTGGGGTTGTTTGTAGGTATATTGGTGGAGTTTCTTTTCCGCCTGGGAAGAGCCCTTTAACATCCTCCAGGAGCATTTCGAGAGGGCTTCGTGCCTCGTGCTGACGTCGTTTCAGGCTGACATCCGCCACAAACCATTTGCCGATCGTGAGCACAGAGTCTACATCTAGTGACTCGGGGCAAACGTGCTCGCTAGATATTGCCGACTTGCCGATCGGCAACACATCAAGGTTTCGGGGGAGAGGAATGCATATCGCGCGTCGCTTTACCACAGCCGGCCAGGATCCCTACACCGCAGTGCGGTTCCGCACCGCGACCAGCGAGATCCGCAACCCGGACGGCTCGATCGTGTTCGAGGCCGAGGGCATCGAGGTGCCGGCGGAATGGAGCCAGGTCGCGGCCGACATCCTGGCGCAGAAATATTTTCGCAAGGCCGGCGTCCCGACGGCGCTGGCGCGGGTGCCGGAGGACGGCGTGCCGGAGTGGTTGTGGCGGGGCCGCGCCGACGAATCGGCCTTGGCGGCGCTTCCCGAAAACGCCCGCTGGGGCGGCGAGACCAGCGCCCGCCAGGTCTTCGACCGGATGGCCGGAACCTGGACCTATTGGGGTTGGAAGGGCGGCTATTTCAACGCCGAAGAGGACGCCAGCGCCTTCTACGACGAGATCCGGCTGATGCTCGCCCGCCAAATGGGCGCGCCCAACTCGCCGCAATGGTTCAACACCGGGCTCTATTGGGCCTACGGCATCGATGGCCCGGCGCAAGGCCACTGGTATGTCGACTACCGCACCGGCGAACTGATGGCCTCGGCGAGCGCCTATGAGCACCCGCAGCCGCATGCCTGCTTTATCCAGAGTGTCGCCGACGATCTCGTCAACGAGGGCGGGATCATGGATCTGTGGGTGCGCGAGGCGCGGATCTTCAAATACGGCTCGGGCTCGGGCTCGAATTTCTCGAAACTGCGCGGCGAGGGCGAGCGTCTGTCGGGCGGCGGGCGCTCATCGGGGCTGATGAGCTTTTTGCGCATCGGCGACCGCGCCGCGGGTGCGATCAAATCCGGCGGCACCACGCGCCGAGCCGCCAAGATGGTCATCGTCGACATCGACCACCCGGACATCGAGACCTTTATCGACTGGAAGGTCGTCGAGGAGCAGAAGGTCGCCGCCCTGGTCGCCGGCTCGAAGCTCGCCGCACGCCATCTGAAACGGGTCATGGCGGCGTGCCGCGAGGTCGAATTGGATTCGGCCGATCCTTGCGACCCGGCGCAAAACCCGGCGTTAAGGCGCGAGATCCGCGCCGCGCGCCGCGCGATGATCCCCGAAGCCTATATCCGGCGGGTCCTTCAGTCGGCGCGCCAAGGCGAGACCGCGATCGCGTTCCGCACCTACGACACCGATTGGGATTCCGAGGCCTACCTGACCGTCGCCGGCCAGAATTCGAACAATTCGGTGCGGGTGTCGAACGCCTTTCTCGATTGCGTCGCGGCCGACTCCAACTGGCAATTGACCCAGCGCACCGACGGCAAAATCGTCAAGACACTGCCGGCGCGCGCCTTGTGGGACCGCATCGGCTATGCCGCCTGGGCCTCGGCCGATCCTGGCCTGCAGTTCGACACGACGATCAACGAATGGCACACCTGCCCCGCAAGCGGGCGGATCAACGCGTCGAACCCGTGCTCGGAATACAATTTCCTGGACGACACCGCCTGCAATCTCGCTTCGCTGAACCTGATGGCGTTCCGGCGTGCGGAAGGGGGGTTCGACGTCGAGGGCTTCGCGCATGCGGTGCGGTTGTGGACGATCGCGCTCGAAATCTCGGTGATGATGGCGCAGTTCCCGTCGGCCGAAATTGCCCGCCGCTCTTTCGCCTTCCGCACCCTGGGACTCGGCTACGCCAATCTCGGCGGCCTGTTGATGGCGATGGGCATCGCCTATGACAGCGCCGCCGGACGCGCGCTCGGCGCCGCGATCACCGCCCTGCTGACCGGGGCCAGCTATGCCGCCTCGGCCGAGATGGCGGGCGACCCCGGCCTCGTGCCGCGAGGCGCCTTCGCCGGTTACGCCGTCAACCGCGAGCCGATGCTGCGCGTCGTCCGCAACCACCGCCGTGCCGCCTATGGCGAGAGCGTCGGATATGAGGGGCTGTCGATACCTCCGGTCGCGCTCGACGCCGCCAACTGCCCCGACCCGCGATTGGTCGCGGCGGCGTGCGAGAGCTGGGACGCGGCACTCGCACTCGGCGAAAGGCACGGCTTTCGCAACGCCCAGGCGACGGTCATCGCACCGACCGGCACGATCGGCCTCGTCATGGATTGCGACACCACGGGGATCGAGCCCGACTTCGCGCTGGTCAAATTCAAAAAACTCGCCGGCGGCGGCTATTTCAAGATCATCAACCGCGCCGTGCCGTCCGCGCTCGCCGCCCTCGGCTACGACGCCGCCGAAATCGCCGCGATCGAGCGCTATGCGCTAGGGCACGGCACCTTGGTCGGCGCCCCCGCGGTCAACCACGAGAGCCTGCACGCCTCAGGCCTTGACGACCGTGCGCTCGCCGCCGCCGAGGCCGCGTTGGCAACCGCCTTCGACATCAAATTCGCCTTCAACAAATGGACTCTCGGCGAAGAGTTCTGCATCGAAAAGCTCCGCATCACTCCGGCGGCGCTGGACGACCCGGGCTTTGACCTCCTCGCCGCGCTCGGCTTCAGCCACGCCGAGATGGACGCCGCCAACGCCTGGTGCTGCGGTGCGATGACCCTGGAGGGAGCGCCATACCTTAGGCCCGAACATCTGCCGGTGTTCGATTGTGCCAGCCCGTGCGGCCGCACCGGCACTCGCGCATTGTCGGCCGAGAGCCACATCCGCATGATCGCCGCTGCCCAGCCTTTCATCTCGGGCGCCATATCGAAAACCGTCAACATGCCGAACGCGGCGAGCGTCGAGGATTGCAAGTACGCCTACTGGCTCTCCTGGCGGCTGGGGCTCAAGGCCACGGCGCTCTACCGCGACGGCTCCAAACTGTCGCAGCCCCTGGCCGCGAGCCTCTTTGGCGACGATGAGGAGGCCGAGGAGCAAGCCGCCGACCTCTTCGCATTGTCGCCGGCGCGCCGCGCGCCGCTCGTCGCCGAGCGCATCGTCGAACGAATGGTCGAGCGGATCGTCGAAAAGGTCGTGCAGCGCGGCGAGCGCCGCCGCCTGCCGAACCGGCGCAAGGGTTACACCCAAAAGGCCACGGTCGGCGGCCACAAGGTCTATCTGCGCACCGGCGAGCACGAGGACGGCAAGCTCGCCGAGGTCTTTATCGACATGCACAAGGAGGGCTCGGCCTTCCGCTCCTTGATGCACAATTTCGCGATCGCGATCTCGATGGGCTTGCAATACGGCGTGCCGCTCGAAGAGTTCGTCGAGAGCTTTACATTCAGCCGGTTCGAGCCGTCGGGGATCGTCGACGGCAACGACGCGATCAAGATGGCAACCTCGATCCTCGACTACATCTTCCGCGAATTGGCGATCTCGTATTTGGGCCGCACCGACCTCGCCCATGCCGAGCCCGGCGATTTGTTGCCCGACACGGTCGGCAAAGGCGAAGCCCAATCCAGCCTGCGCGACCCCGGCGCCGCCGAGGATGACCGCCCCGAGGCCGCCCCCGTCCCCGGACTTGCTCCGGGGATCGAACCCGGGGTCGCCGCGATGATGCAGCGCATGACCTCGAACGGCTATGTCCGCAACAAATTCACGGTGTTGCACGGCGGCGCCGCCCGCCCGGCTAGCGTCGCGGCCGTCCTCGCCCTCGCCGACCACTCTCTCCCGATGGCAGACGACGACACCCTCGCGCTCCGCCTCGAACGCATCCGCGCCGCCCGCATCAAAGGCTACGAAGGCGACAGCTGCGCCGAATGCGGCAACTTCACCCTGATCCGCAACGGCACCTGCCTCAAATGCGACACCTGCGGCGCCACCAGCGGTTGCTCGTAAAGTAGTTGCTATTTGTACGAATTGTCGTAAAAAATCATAGTTAACGCAATGAAAGCCAATATTATCGCAGATGACCAACTTAAACGCAGAGATGTAGATACTCTGAAGCGCTTTTTACGATGCAAGCTCGGGGGATATAAGGGCGCGCTGCAATCGGCGGCTTGTCAACGCCGGCGAATACCTGTTCGAATAGCTTTGGTTTGGGTGCCGGCTCTCGGAACGCAGGGCGCCCGGCGGCTGAGGGTGGTAAGGAGAATTGCTATGCAGCGAGTGCTCATCACCGGGGCGGGCGGCGGGATCGGGCGGGCATTGCGCGAGACGTTGCGGGGGGTGTACCCGGTATTGCGGCTCTCCGACCGGATGGCGCTGACGCCGTCGCGCGACGGTGAAGAGGTCGACCAAACCGAGATCGCGGATATGGCTGCGGTCGAGCGCATGGTCGCTGGCGTCGACGGCATCATCCATCTCGGCGGCAATTCGGGCGAGGCCGAGTGGCCGGTCATCCTGCAATCGAACATCGTCGGCGTCTACAATGTCTTCGAGGCGGCGCGACGGGCCGGCGTCAAGCGCATCGTCATGGCGACCAGCAACCACGCGGTCGGCTTCTATCCGCGCTCACAGACAATCGACCACCGCGTCATGCCGCGGCCGGACAGCCGCTATGGCGTCAGCAAGGCGTTTTCCGAGGCGCTCGCCGGCCTCTATTCCGACAAACACGGGATGGGCTTTTTGTGCGTGCGGATCGGCAATTTCGGGACGCAGCCGATCGACAAACGGCGCCTCGCGATCTGGATCAGCCCGCGCGATTTGACCCAGCTCGTGCGCATCGGGCTCGAACACCCGAAGGTCCGCTATGAGATTGTTTATGGCGTCTCGGATAACCGCCGCTCGTGGTACGACAATTCGAACGCCTATCGTCTCGGCTACGCGCCGCAGGATGATTCGGAGCCCTACGCCGAAGCGGTCTTGGCGGCCGAGCCGCCCGGCGCCGACCCGATCGCCGAGCGCTACCAGGGCGGCACCTTCTGCGCCGGCGAATACACCGCGGCAACGCAGCGGGAATAACCGATCGTAATTACCGCCTTGCGGCTGCCGCGCCGCTCACCGCCCGCCGGCTTCGGCCTCGCCGTCGGGTCGCAGCTCCGGTGCCAGCGGGGCATGGTTCAGCATCGCCACCAAGGTAACGCCGCCAATCGTATTGCCGAGCAAGGTCGGCAGCAAAAAGCCGACGACATAGTCGCGCGCCGAACCATTGCCCGAAAACACCAGATACGCGCTGTCGACGGAGCCCGCGATGACATGCGAAAGCCGGCCCATCGCGACCACATAAGTCAAGAACATGATCACGAACATGCGGGCCGAGCGGGCGCTCGGCAGCAGCCATACCATTAACCCCACCAGCCATCCGGCAAACACCGCGCGCAGGAAGGTGGACCCGAACTTCCCACCGACGGCCTCGCGGCCGGTGTCGACCAATGCCTGATATACCGCGTCGGAAAATATTCCCCGCGGGGTGATCAAGGCGGCGAAGATCAGCGTGCCCGCCAGATTGGCCGACAGCACGACCGCCCAGAACCGGACCAAGGCGAGGAGGGTCGCCCGGTCGCGGCGGACGAGAAACGGCAGCACCGCCGTCAGGGTGCTCTCGGTGAACAGCTGTTGCCGCCCGAGGATGACGATCAGAAAGCCCATGGTATAACCGACGCTGTCGAGCAGACGGCGCCATGGTTCATCGGGGAGTGAAGCGCGGATCAGGGCCAGCGACAGAAACGAAAAACCCATCGACAGGCCGGCCGCCAACCCCGACCAGACGAGCGCGCCCGGGCGGCGCGTCAGCTCGTCCTCGCCCTCCTCCCGGATGACCTCGTGAATTACCAGCGCGCGCGGCGCCGCGTGTTCGGCGGCCTGGGTTTTTTCGCTCTCGTCCAGATGCGGCGAGTCGGACCCTGCCTTCGCCGTCAGGCCGTCGTCCGGCGCGGTCTCGTCCCGGTCGATCATCGTGCCGCCAACAAGAGGCGCCGGGACGAGGTTCCCTCAGGCTCGCCGCCGGTTGACGCCGCAAGCCGAGGCGCTTGGGTCTACAGCACCGCCAGCACCGCTTCGGGCGGGCGGCCGAGCGCCGCCTTGCCGCCGGAGATGACGATCGGCCGTTCGATGACGATCGGGTGTTCGACCATCGCCGCGACCAGCTGGTCTTCCGACAGCGCCTTCGGGTCGATCCCGGCGGCCGCGGCCTCTTTTTTACGCAGCAGTTTGACGGCCGGGATTTTTAATTGGCCGAGGATTTGTTTTAGCTCGGGCGCGGAGGGCGGGGTTTTCAGGTATTCGACGATTTCGGGCTCGACACCGCGCTCGCGCAACAGCGCCAACGTCCGCCGCGAGGTGTTGCAGCGCGGATTGTGATACATCGTCACCGGCATCCCGATTCTCCGTCCCGTCGGATGTTGAAACACCCGCCGAGAATAACGCGGCCGAGCATCCGCGCGGGGTTTAAATTGCCCCGGTGTGGGACGACCTGATGCCTCGCGTGTTATCTCCCCAGCAAACAATGCGGCCGGCGCCGGCCGGCGGCCAATCATCGGAGGGTGCAAATGCCGGACCATGTCTATCGCATTATCGAAGTCGCGGGCTCGTCTGAAAAGAGCATCGAGGACGCAATCCAGAACGCCGTCGGCCGGGCATCGCGCACCCTGCGCCAGGTCGGGTGGTTCGAGGTTCTCCAGACCCGCGGCCATGTCGAGGACGGCAAGGTCGCGCATTATCAGGTGATCCTCAAAGTCGGCTTCACCCTCGAAGACGAGTGAACGCCATCCGGGGCTATCGGCGGCTGCCGCAAGCGAGCACCGCCACCCCGGTCAAGGCCGACAGCACCCCCGCGGCATAAAGGGTTACCCGAAACGCGGTGAGAAACGCGTTGGCCGACGCCGCTCCCTGGGCGAGCGCCGCGGTCTCGACCGCATCGAAGAGGAGCGTCAGCGAACTCGCCCCGACGACGATCCCGAGGGTGCGCGTCAGCATCGCGACCCCGCCGGCGACCCCGCGATCGCGCTGCGGCATCGTGCCGATAACGACATCCATATAGGCGACCTGAAACAGGCCGACGCCGATCCCTTGCACGATCAGTGCGGAGAGGATCGCCGATGTCCCGCCCCACGGACCCCGGTTCCAGCTGCCGATCGCGATCAGTCCCGCACCGCTGAGCGCCGCGCCGAGCAGCGCTATGCGACCCGCCGGCACTCGCTCGATCAGCCTTCCGGCGAGCGGTGCCGCCGCCATCGCGCCGACAAACGAGGAAGCGAGCACCGCGCCCGCCCACGGCAAGGGCAAGCCGGTAAAGCGCACCAGATAATAGGGAACAAACAGCAGCACCGAAAAGCTCGTCAAATAAACCAGCACGCTCGCGACGTTGACCGTGGCGAAGCCGAAGCTGCGGAAAAACTCGAGGTTGACAATTGGTGCCGCGGTACGGGCTTCACGGCGCAGAAACCCCCAGGCGCCGATGACGGCAAGCGCGAATAATGGCAGCGCCAGCCAATTTTGCCGGCCAAGCCGCGGCAATTCATTGATGAGCAGCAACAGGCTGCTGAGCGCCAGCGCCAGCAGCACCGCGCCCGGGATGTCGAGCGGCTCGTGGCGCGACTCGCCGCCCGGGTGCGGCAGCCCTTCGAGAAATACCAGCGCCACCAGCGCGATCGGCGCGCGAAACCAGAACACCGCCGGCCACCCACAGACACTGACGAGCGCTCCGCCGATCAATGGGCCGGCGGCCGAGGCCAGCGCAAAAATCATTGCAAACGCCGCAACCGCGCGGCTGCGCCGGTGCTCGGGGAAGAGCCCGGTCACCAATGCCGGGGCGACGCTGATCACCAGCCCCGCGCCGATCCCTTGCAGAAAGCGGCAGAACAGTAGCCAGCCATAGGCGGGTGCTGCAGCGCACAACAGAAACGCGGCGACGCTCCACGCCAGCCCGGCGCGGAACACCCGGCCATGGCCGAAAATGTCGCCGACCCGGCCAAAAGCCAGCATCAGGCTGGCATAAGTCAGGACATAGCAGATCACGACCCACTGGATCATCTCGATCGGCAGGCCAAAGCTGCGGGTGATGTCGGGAAAGCCGATATTGACCGCGGTGTCGAGCGGCACCACCGAAGCGCCGAGACCGACCAGCACCAGCCGCAGCCATTGTCGCGGGGACATCTCGGGCGGCGCACGACCGTGGCGAAGAGGTGCGCCGAGCGATTGGCGCGGAACTTCCCTCACCCCTCGTTGAATGCCCGCCTCAACGCCGCGGCGATCTCGTCGAGCGCCGGACCGGCGGCGCGGACGATCTTGCCCATCAACAGAAAGCCATGGATCTGGTCGGGAATGTGGCGGTACTCGACGGCAATGCCATTCTCCTCGAGCCGGTGGGCATAGGCGGTCCCTTCGTCGCACAGCGGATCGTAGCCGACGGTCAGCACATAGGCCCGTGGCAGGCCGGCGAAATTGGCGGCGCGCATCGGCGAAGCGCGCCAATCGGCTGCGTCCTGCGGCCCGCGCAGATAGGCCTCGGCAAACCAACGCATCGTCGCCAGGGTCAACAGATGGCCGTCGGCAAAACGCTGATGCGAGGCATGGCTCATGGCGAAATCGACCGCCGGGTACAATAACAGCTGGGCGCGCAGGCTGGGCGCGCCGCGATCGCGGGCGAGTAGGCTGACCACCGCGGCGAGATTGCCGCCGGCGCTGTCGCCGCCAACGGCAAGGCGCGCCGCGTCGACGCCGAGCGCTGCGCCGTTTGTCGCAACCCATTCGGTCGCGGCGACGCAGTCCTCGACCGCGGCCGGGAATTTGTGCTCGGGCGCCAGGCGGTAATCGACCGCGACGACCGCGCAGCGGGCGGCATTGGCCAGATGGCGGCACATCGCGTCGTAGCTTTCGAGATCGCCGACGACCCAGCCGCCGCCGTGGAAAAAGACCAGCGCCGGTAAACTCGCCCCGGCGGCGGTGCCGGCGGCGCGGTAAAGCCGCAGCGGAAGATGCCCGCCACCCGGCCCGGCAATCGCGAGCTCGCGAGTTTCCGCCACCGGGGCCGGCGCCGGCGAGAGAATTTCCCGTCCGCCGAGAAACAGAGCGCGCGCCTCGATCGGGGACACAGTCTCAAACGGTGGCCGGCCGGACAGGCGCACGATTTCCAGAACGCGCGCAGCATCGCCATCGAGCACCAGCGTCAACTCCTTGTCCGGCGGCAGTATCGCGCTGCCATTTTGCCCATACTTTAAGATGCGGCACGCGGCAAGCGCCAGCGAGTCCTGCCGCTGTTACAGAAAGAGCGGCGGGCCGTTACAGAAAAGCCCCGGTCGGGGGGGACCGGGGCTTCTGTTCCTGTCGGTTTGCCCGACCGACAGGCGACAACGCATCGTTGGGGGGACATAACGATGCCGAGCAGATACTGCGATGATTCGGCCCGAGTTGCAATTCATATTTGAAAATTTAACTACGAATTGCGAGATCAGCCAAAGCGGACGCACGCGGCGGCGGGTTTTTCGTCACTAAGCGGCGACCGCGCGGGCTTCGGCAAGCTCGGCCTCGTCCCAATAGCCGATCAAAATTCCCGAACGAACTGCTGGCCGCGGGCATAAGCCTCGCATTGGACGAAAGCCCTTCGCGTGAACCAATTTCCAGCGGTCATCGAACACCATGTAGAGACGGCAGTCGTCGATCGGCTGGTTCAAAATCAGCCGCGCCTCCAGCATTGCGTAGTCGTATTCCGAAAACGCGTATTGCCGCCACTCGGCGGGCGGGCCGCCATGCAGCAGCGGCATCAGCGAGCGTCCCTCGACGACATGCGGCTTTCGCGCGCCGCCGCAATATTCGACAAAGGTCGGGACCAGGTCGATCGCCTCGACCAATGCCTCGCTGATGGTGGGACCGGCGAGCGCTTTCTGGTGGCCGTTTCCGACTTCTTAACCACTAACCGCCAAAACGAGCGGCGGTCGATTTGCCCGACCGTCGCATCGCCGCCAAACGGAGAATCTTGTGAGAGGGATCGCCTGGGTGTCGCCGGCCCTGTTGTCGTTGCTGCTGCTGTGTCAAATGGCGGCGGCCGAGGGACCCGGCCATGACCGGCTCAAGATCGTCAATCAGTGCGACGACGATGTTTGGGCGGTGTTCACTCCCGGAGGCAGCCCGGCTCAACCGGCGGTCGAGGCGAACTCAGGCGCGTGGTTTCGGCCGTATGCGACCCAAGAGGATTTCGAAGATCCGGGATGGCTCGGCACGATCGCCAAAAGCAGCGCGACGATGACCCTGTCGAGCCCCGGCAAGACGCCGCCCGGTTTTGTCTTTGTCGCGGGCCAAATCATCAAGGTCAAAAGGGCCGGAGCCGCTGGAGCCGACTTGACCACCACGATCCTCAAGGTGATTAACGAGAATACCGTGCTGATGCTGAAAGATGCCGCAAAAACCGCGGTTATCAAAGCTACGGTTCTGTACGATACGCTGGCCGGGGCGGTCCTGATCAAAGGTAACGGGGCTGCTGCGAAGATCTTCGCCATTCCGGACCAGGGCGCGCCCAACGGCAATTTCCGGTTTTTTATGGGCTGCCCCAGCCTGTCCGACAACAGTAACCCGTTTGACGAAAGCGGCTGCGTGGTCGGCTCTATCGCGGGCGACCTCGCGGCGGTCAACACCCTGTTCGAGCCCACCTTCGGCTGCGTCAAAGGCAGTAAGACGTGTGCCTTCAACCCCGCCGCAAACCCGGCAAAGCATCGGCTTTGTCCAACCCAGCCCAATGCGAAGAATTGCGGCTATTTGTCCTCGACCGACTACTACGACATCAGTGCGGTCGACGGCTACACCTTGCCGCTGAAGGTCGAGGCGTCCGGAGCGGGCTGCTCCGCGCCGCTGATCGACGGGTCGATGCTGGATTTGGGCAGCTGTCCGAGCGAGAGCAGCAACACCCTCTATTCGACCAATGCGGCGCAGCAATCGCTGATCGACAAAGGCATCAGCCTGTTGAGCGAGGACGGCAAATATCGCCGGGCCTGCATCGCCCCGTTCCACTGGTTCGAAACGACGACCTCGGGTTCGCCGGCGAACACCGATCCGACCCAGCCCAATTGCGCCAACGCGAAGTGCACCTCCGTCAGCTATTATGCCGGCGACGGTTGCGACGGAGCGCAGCCGAGATTGGCGTGCCCCGGCGGTTCGGGGCCGCAGCAGCGCGTCGGTCCCCAACAGAATGGCCGGTTTGCTATCCAGAACACGAACTGGGTGACGCAGATCTATGGTTTGGGCTACACCGGGTACACTTGGCAATACGGCGACGGGGTCGGCAACCAGACCTGCCCGGCGGCGGCGAAAACGTCCTACACCGTGACGTTGTGCCCAGAAGGCGGCAAGCCCTACGAAAAATCCCGATGGAAGTTTTCCGCCGCTGACGGCGACTGCGCGGTCGCGCCAGACGGCACCCGGGGGCGCTGGTACCCGTCGTTGGCGGCATGCCAGCGCGACAATATGCTCTATGTCTGTGACGATCTGACGGCGAGCGACCCATTCAAGGTACCGGGTGCATTGTGGAGAGCCGATGCGGATGCGACCAAGGATCGCCAAGGGTACAGCTACATGGACGTCCAGAAGATGGCTCAGCTCGAATGCGAGGATTTTCCGGTCAGCATCGCCGGTTACCCAAGCGTGAAAGCAGTGCCGATTTGCTACCAATATTACGGAAAGGACGCGAAACTGCTGTGTCCGGTGGGCTCCCTGCGTCACGAACACAGGCCGCGATGGCGCCGCCGCGATCGCGACGATTCGATCGACTCGGCGTGGTAGAGAGGCGGCGATTAAATCGCCGGGGGCGCTGCTCGAACAGGCCGGTTCCCTCCCGCCGTTGTCCGCCCCGGCTTGCTGTTGCCGCCGTTCAGGCCGCCGGCGCCTCCGGTTTTTCGATCAGCGCCAGGCTTTCCATCGCCAGCCCGTAGCCCAATAGCTCGTGCATTTGGCGGCGCAGATATTCGGTGAAAAGGAGTCTCGTATAGCGCAACAGCAGGGTCGGCTTTTTGGTCAGCCCCTCGGCAAGCTCCCAGGCCCGCGCCGACAATTTGTCGGGCGTCAATACCTCGGCGACAAGCCCAAGGCGCAATGCCTCGGCGGCGTCGAGCGTCTGCCCGGTCATCAGGAAATAGCGGCCGCGGTTCATCCCCAACAGCAGCGGGTAGACGATGTGCATGCCGTCCCCCGGCACCACGTCCGAGGCGAAATGGGCCGAGTCCTGAAACTGGGCGGTGTCGGCGGCGAGCACGATGTCGCACAACAGCGGGATCTCGGAATGCCGCCAGGCCGGGCCGTTGATCGCGCTGATCAGCGGCACCTCGATGTTCAACAGGTTCATCAAGAGGTGCCGGCCCTCCCAATGGATGCGGTCGATGCGGTCGATCGACGGCCGCGACGGAAAGGACGAGGTGCCGGGGGTGGCGCGCGGCCCGGAGAACTCGGGCCCGGCGCCGGTCAGTATCACGACCCGGTTGTCGCGGTCGGCGCCGATATCGTGAAACAATTCGGGCAATTCGCCGTGCGGCAGAAATCCCCAGCGCAATGACTGGCCCTCGGTATGAAGCGTCACGTGCAGGATGCCGTCGCGGCGTTCCACGCGGGCGCTCTGGTATTTGTTTTGGTAATCCGCTAACGCGCTCATCTTTTCCTCCTCCCAAAAGCAGCCGAGGACACAGGCTAGCGCATCGCCGGGCCGGCGCGCGAGCGTCCGATCGCGGTGGGCGGATATCGCCGCTTTGACGCGGTTGCCGGCGGCACCGCCTTCGGCTAATTTGGCTCCCGTCCCGGATCGCGGCGCGGGCGCCCGAGCGCCGCCGAGACCCGCAGGAGAGGTGCCGGAGCGGTCGAACGGGGCGGTCTCGAAAACCGTTGTCCCCCTTGCGGGGGACCGAGGGTTCGAATCCCTCCCTCTCCGCCACGCCAGAACAGGACCGCGAAAGTTTCACGGCCGCGGTCGCGCAACCGCGCACGGGAATCGTCACCAACCGCGCGCGACACCGGTGCTGCGGCCGGCGGCGGCTATCGGGCCGGCGGTTTACTCCGCCGCTTGCGGCAGCTGCTTGAGGTCGGTCGAATAGCGCAGATGGACCGGGGCCTCGGCTTCGAACGGGTCGGTCAGGCCCAGTTCCTTGCCGAACTCGCGCATCGCCGGCATGACCTCCTGACCCAAGAGGCGGATGCAGGTGCGCGCGTCCTCGTTGCTGACATTGCCGTCATTGCCCCACAGCCCATAGATGCTGGGGCGGGTCTCTTCGAGGACGCGGCGCAGTTTCGGGATGACGGTATCAGGCGTGCCGTAGATTACCCGCCCGTCAGCGACCTGCTTTTCGAAGGTCGGGCGGCCGCGCGGGCTCTCTGCCCGTCCAACCGCGAACTCGACGAACTGGCGGCGAAACTCGGGCGAAAAATAACCCGCCGGGTTCGACCACACCGGATGGGCAAGCCCGGTGAATTCGCCCTGCATCCATAGAAACTGGCGGGCGTTTTTCTCGGCCTTTTCTTCGCTGTCCGAGACATGGACCTGCTGCAGATAGCCGCGGTTTTGCGGCCCCGCTTCATAGCCCACCTCGCGCGCAACCTCGTCATAGAGCTTCCAGATCGTCTTGGTCGCCTCGATCGAGGTATTGAGTGCGATATAGGGATAGCGCTGCTTGGCCGCCCAGATGATCGTCTCCTTGCTCAAAACGCCGGGGATCCACACCCGTGGATAGGGCTTTTGCAACGGCACCGCCCACGGATTGACGACGCGGTGCTGGTAATGCGTGCCTTCCCAGCGGAACGGGCCCTCGCGCGTCCACGCGGCGACGACCAGATCGTGCGCCTCCTCGAAGCGCTCGCGGTTGTAGGCCGGGCTGACGCCGTTGGCGAGCTGTTCCTGCCCGCCGCCCCGGACAAAACCCGAGACGAGGCGGCCCCGCGAGATCATGTCGATCATCGCCAGCTCTTCGGCGAGCCGCACCGGGTTCTCGGCCAACGGCAGCGGGTTGCCGAGCAACACGATCTTCGCCTTTTTGGTTACCGCGGCGAGGATCGCGGCGAAGATGTTGCACTTCGACTGCATGCAGAACGGCGCATTGTGGTGCTCGTTCAGCATAAAGCCTTCGACGCCCATCTCTTCGGCGTAGATATATTGCTCGAGATATTCGTTGTAGAGGCGGCTGCCGGCAACCGGATCGTAATATTTGTTCGAGAACATCAGTGCGGTGGCGCCGAACTCGAGCCCGATATCGGCCGGGTAGGCGGACATCGGCTGCTCGGTGAAGTACATCACATGCATGATTTCCTCCTGTTCCCTTTGCTATGCGATCCAGCGTTGCGGCAACCAAAAGCCTCAATTCTCGGCGACAAATCCGCCGATCAGCCGGGCGACCGCCGCGGGCTGCTCCATCTCCGCGCAATGCCCGGCGGCGCGCACGATCTCGAACCGGGCGTTTGGCAAGGTCGCGGCATAGAGTTCGCCCGCGCTGCGCGGCACGATCTTGTCGTCGTCGCCCCAGACGACGAGCGCCGGCGCCTTCACCCCACCCAACAGATGCGGCAAAGTTTGACTATACATGTAGGGCTTCCAGGCGATGCGGAAGCACATCTCGCGGCAGATGTCCCAATCGACCAGTTGATCGGTCGACACATCGCCGTAGATGCGGGCGAACGCCGCCTGATCGTGAAACCCAGCGCGCGCGTAATCGAGATAGCTGATGATCGCCTGGTCGAGAATGTCGCCCTCCGGCGGCTTCAAGCCCATCGCGCCGACCAGCGCAAGCCGGTGCAAGCGATCGGGCGCCATCGCCGCCATTTCGGCCGCGATCCAGCCGCCAAAGCCGAGCCCGACCAAAGACGGCCGTTCGATGCCGAGATCCGACAGCAGCCATTGGTACATCACCGCGACGTCGCGCACGCTGCGCAGCCATTGCGGCCGCTCCGACTTGCCGTAGCCCGGATGATGCGGCACGAGGACGTCGAACCGGCTCGCCAGCGCATCATAGAAATCAAGCTGCTCCGGGCTGCCAATGTCGTGATGCAGGACCAAAACCGGGCGCCCGCTGCCGGCACGCGCCAGATGCAGCGTGACACCGGCGATCTCGACCTTGCTTTCGTTCCAGCTTGCGCCCGCTGCCATCGCCGCCCTCTTCGGTACTTTCCCACGAAAGCCTAGCCCGTTGCCGGCGGCGCCCGCAACCGGCCGTTTGATCATTGCTGGGTTGCGTGTTGGTAAGCAACAGAGATGATCAGCAAGCTTATGAGAAACGCCTGATCGAGGACGCCGCGACAAGCCGGGCGCCGCCGCGCCGAACCCCCGTTTCACAACCCAACGGAGAAAAGTCATGCTAGTCGTAACCACCGAAAATGTCCCGGGCCACCAAGCGACCGACATCAAGGGCCAATGCTTTGGCGTCGTCGTGCGCAGCCGCGGGCTCGGCGGCAATCTGATGGCCGGGCTGCGCTCGATTGTCGGCGGCGAGATCCATGAATATACCCAGTTGCTCGAAGAAGCGCGTCGTCACGCGATCGATCGCCTTGTCGAAAACGCCGCAGCGATGGGCGCCAACGCGGTGCTGATGATGCGCTTTGATTCGGCCGAGATCGGCGAGACGATGAGCGAGATCGTCGCCTATGGCACAGCGGCGGTGATCGAGCGTCTGCCGGGGTGACCGGCGCGGTGCTGCGCGCCGCCCTGTTCGTTGTCGGGGTTGCGATGCTCGCCGGCGCGGTCGTCCTCGCCGAAACCGGCTGCGCAGCCTTGGGCTGGCATCTGGCGCTCTTTGGTCTGCTGCTGGTCATCGCCGCCCTTTTCGAGCGTTGGCGCTACCAGCGGCTCGGCAGCACGCATCCGGGCTCGGGCTGGGTCGCCACCGCCGAGCGCTTTATCGACCCCGAAAGCGGCAAGCTCGTCACCGTCTACTACCGCCCGGCGACCGGAGAACGCCGCTACATCGCCGGGTAGGGTGCCTTGCCCAGATGCGGCACCTGGCCATTATTTAACGGCGATGTCCCCGGTCATGCCGGCCCAGTCGTGGTCGGCGCACCACATCGAAAAATGGCCGGCACGCGGTGCGATGAAATACAGAACCTTTTGCTCGCCGGGCTGAACCACGATCTCGCTATGCTCAAGGTTCAGCGCATCGGGGTTGCGCAATTCGATCGCTCGTAAAAATTTAGGCGAGGTCAACTCGTGCAATTCACGGCCGCGGTTGACCACCGTCAACCGATAGGCGACGCCGCGGCGAAAGAGCAGATGGTTCGGCTCGAAGCGATATTCGACGGCGACAACGGTAACCGGCCTCGCCTTGGCCCAATCGACCGATGCGGCTAAGGCCGGCGTTACCGCCGCGCAAACCGCGGCCGTGCAAACCGCCGCCGCCAAAAGCCGACCCCACCCCGGACGAGAGCGTGAACGGCACCGCGCAGTCGACCGATGCTTCGTCGCGCCGGTCACCGGCGTCCCCGGACCGCGGCGGCGGCTGCACGATCCGCTGGCGCCGGCGGGCATGCGGCGGTATCGTCGTGGCCCGCGTCCCCGTAGCTCAGCCGGATAGAGCAACAGTTTCCTAAACTGTGGGTCACAGGTTCGAGTCCTGTCGGGGACGCCAACGAAACGACGGGCTGTGGACTGATGAGCCCTCGCATCACGGCCGACGGCGAATGTTTTGACGTAGTCTATTTGGTGCTTAGCGGCACGACGACGGCGGCGCGCGGTCCCGAACTGCTGCACCGGCTGGTCGGACTCGGTTTTTCGACTGTGATCGCGATCCCGACGCCAAATGCGTCGCGCGTGATCGCCCCGCGCGACCTCGCCGATGTCGAAGGGGTGCGGGTCGTCGAGTCGTACTTCGATCTGGCGATCCGTCCGCGACCGCCGCGCGGGGTGGTGCTGTTCGCGCCGTGCAGCTTCAACTCGCTCAACAAGCTGGCCCACGGCATTGCCGACAATCTGGCACTCTCCGTCGTCGCCGAGGCGATCGGGCGGCGGACAGCGGTGATCGTCGGCCCGTCGCTGAACCAGCCGCTCCTCGACCACCCCGAGGCGCGAGCCTCGCTGATCAAGCTTCCCGGCTGGGGCGTGACGATCGTCCCGCCGGTCGATGTCGGCGACGGGCCGCGCCTCGCCCCGACCGCAGCGCTGATCGACGCGGTTCGCCCGCACGTCCGTCGCGGCTGACGCCGCTCAGCGGAGGCGCAAAGCGGTGCTGGGCCCGGCACCGCAAGCTAAATCTGCGCCGACGTCACGCCACCCGCAGCCACTCGGCGGGGATCGATTGCGCCCGCTGGTCCGCCACCAGCTGTCTGCGACGAAGCTGTTCCTCCGGGCTGATCGAAGCCGGGTCCTCGCGGAATTCCGGGCCCATCGCCATCGCCTTCTTGACCGCCGGGCGACCGCCGATTTCTTCGAGCCAGCGTTTGACGTTGGGGAATTCGTCGATCTCGATCTTCCGGGTCGCCCAGCTCGACGCCCACGGATAGCAGATCATGTCGGCGATAGTGTATTCGCCGGCGGCGAGGTAACGCTTGTTGAACAAGCCCAGATTCATGACCCCATAGATGCGGTGCGTTTCATTGTCGAAGCGGCGGATCGCGTAAGAGAGATCGCCATTGCTTCCGGCTTCGAGGGCGCGACGAAAATGGCCTTGCTCGCCGAGCTTGGGGCCCTGATTGGCGAGTTGCCAACTGACCCACTGCGCAACATCGTACCGGCCGCGCACATCCGACGGCATAAACCGTCCGGTCTTCTCCGCGAGGTAGGTCATGATCGCCCCGGACTCGAAGATCGAGAGCGGTTCGCCGCCGCCCAGCGGCTCGTCGTCGATGATCGCCGGCATTCGGCCATTCGGCGAAATTTTTAGAAATTCGGGGGTAAGCTGGTCGCCGCGCCCGATATTGATCGGCTTGATCGTATAGGGCAGCCCCAGTTCCTCGAGCAGGATGACGGTCTTTTTGCCGTTTCCGGTCGGCCAGAAATAGAGGTCGATCATTCGCGATTTCTCCCGTTCGGCGACCCGCGCCATGATGTGTCGGGCATTCGCAACCCGCCCTTCGGACAGCCATCATCCGACAACCGCCGGCCCCCGTCCAGACCGCTGACCGCAGTCACGCGGCGCGTTCGCAAGACCGGACGCCCTTCTGGCGGCTCATGGGGCCGAGTGCCGCCTTGGGGGAAGCCGTCAACCGCGCAGGCGGGCGCGCAGCTGTCGCGCGATCGCCGCGATGCGGCCCAAGTCGGCGGCGGCGGTCCGCTCCCGGTCCCAATTGATCAAGAGATTGTCGCCGAGCCGGCGCGGCAGGACGTGAACATGGACATGCGGCACCGTTTGCCCGGCGAGCGCGCCATTGGCCTGCAATACGCTGAGCCCGCCCGGCTGCAATAAATCGTCGACCGCCCGAGCCACCGTGACGACCGACGACGCCACCGCGCCGAACAGCGCAGGCGGCATGTCGAACACCGTCGCAAAATGCGCCTTTGGGATCACCAGGCAGTGTCCTTCATTCGCCGGCTGGATGTCCATAAAGGCGAGCGTCAACTCGTCGCGGTAGATCTCCTCGCACCAGCTCTTTCCGGCGACAATCCGGCAAAAGATGCAGTCACCGGCGCACATGACTTAGTTTCCCGCCGATGAAGCTTACGCGGTCAGCGTCGTCCAATCGACGCCCCGTTCGAAAGCGGCAGCGGCGCGATAGATCGTCTCCTCGCCAAAAGCTTTAGCGACCAGCATCATGCCGACCGGCAAACCGTCAACGATGCCGCACGGCAGGCTCATCGCCGGATGGTGGGTGCAGTCGAATTGCGCGGTATTGGCGATCATGCCAAGGGCCCGATCAAGCACCACCTCGACCGGCGCATCGGATTCGGGCAACGGCGTGGCCACCATCGGCACCGTCGGCATCAACAGCAGGTCGCAATGCGCCAATACCTCGTCATAGGCGCGGCGCAGCGCCCGCACCAAATTCTGCGCCTTGGCGTAATAATGGCCGCGATAGCGCGTGACCATGTAATGCCCGAGCAGCATCGTGTTCTTCAGACTGTCCGACAATTCGTCGGCCCGCTCCCGCCAGGCGCTGTGGCGGTCCAACAGCGACGTCAGATAAAGCCCCTGCCAGTTGAAGCCAAAGCCATTGCCATGCATCATCTGCATGGTGGCGCCCTCGGCCGCCACTGCGAGCCAGATCGCGGTGCCCTGGCGATGCATCGGGATCGACACGCTCTCCACCGCCGCTCCCAGGCCCTTGAAGCGATCGGCCGCCGCGCGCACGACGGCGTCGAGCTGAGGCGTTGCGCGCGGACTGCCGAACCCGTCCTCGACCACCGCAATCCGCAGCCCGGTGGCATCCCTGCCCAATGCCTCGCGATAGGGTCTGGCGACCGCCCCCGCCCCCTGCCGCGGATCGAGCCCGTCCGGCCCGGCCAGGACTTCGAGCAAGAGCGCGTTGTCTTCGACGGTCGCGGTCATTGGGCCGGTATGGTCCAAGGTCAGCTCGATGGGCATGATGCCGGTATAGGGGACGAGGCCATGGGTCGGCTTCAGCCCGTAGATGCCGCAAAATGCCGCCGGGATGCGGACCGAGCCGCCCTGGTTGCCGCCAAGCGCCATCGGCACCTCGCCCGCAGCGACGACCGCGGCACTGCCCGAGGACGAGCCGCCGGCCGAATAGCCTCGGCGGCGCGGGTTGTGCACCGGACCCGTCGAACTGGTGTGGCTGCCGCCCGAAAAGCAAAAATATTCACAGACGGTTTTGCCGACGATCGTGCCGCCGGCGTCGAGGATGCGGGTCGCGACGGTGGCGTCGATCTCGGGGACGTAGCCTTCGAGGCTCGAGGCGCCGTTCATCATCGGCACGCCGGCAAGGCAGATATTGTCCTTGAGCGCCACGAGCTTGCCGTTGAGCTTGCCCGAGGCGGCGCCGGCGATCTCGGTCTTGACGTACCACGCTCCGTAAGGATTGTCCTCGGGCGGCGGGCGCCGGCCCGGCCGGCGCGGGTAGGCGACCGGCGGCAATTCATCCGGCGTCCGGTCGAGCTCGTTGTAGGCGCCGATGCCCGGCAGCAGCGCCTGATGATGCGCCGCCGACTCCTCGTCGGAGAAACTCATGCCGAGTTCGCCCGCGACCTCGCGCAATTGCGCGAATGTCGGGGGCTTGACGGTTCCAAGCGACATTGTTGTTCCCTTCTTTGCCGTGCCCCCCGGGCAAAGCAACGCCCCTGGAGCCCAACTTTTGGCAGCGCCGCGGCGGCGGGCGTCTCGCCGGCCGTCAGCGGCGTCTTCACCCTGCCGATCGTCCACACATTGCTGCTTGGATAACCGCCTCGGCCGATGGCCGCGGCGATGTCTTGACGGCAAAGCGCGGGCGGCGCTGGGTCAGTGAAAGCGCGGCATGACCTCCTGGCACAGCAGGCGCATTGCGTTCATCACCCGCCGATGCGGGATCAAACCGCCGCAGTTGAGCTCGGCCAAAATGCCGTCGATGCCGAGCTCGTCCTGCAAT
>DATMKU010000152.1:0-5803 GCA_035570935.1 Allostellaceae bacterium | reverse complement strand
CCAGCAATTGCAGGATCTCGATCATCCGCGGATAGGCGTTCATAAACAGATTGCGCGGGCTTTCCGCCATCAGCGGGTCGGGGCACATGACCCCCCATTCGTCGAGCTTTGCGTCGGCCTCGGCGGCGCGGATGCAGGCACGGGTCAGTTGCGTCGTCAGCATCAACTCGCCGATCCGCTCCTCGACCTGCGGCAGGTGGCCGTTGCCGAGGGCCTGGGTCATCAACAGCGCGGTGCCGAGCACGAACTCGCATTTGGCGAGGTTCTTCGCCGCCCCCTGGTGCGCCGAATGCACCGAGGAATGGGTGGCTTGCGCGGTCGCGTTCAGCCGGTCGACGTCGCCCAGCAGAAACACCCGCTCCCATGGCACCAGCACGTCGTCGAAAAAGACGATGCAGTCCATCTCCTCAAAGCGCGAGCCGAGCGGCTGGTCGAAATGCGAGCGCCCTTGGTCGAAGCTGTCGCGGCACAGGAATTTGAGCCCTGCAGCACCGCACGGGATCGCAAAGCTCAGCGCGAACGGGCTGTGGCTCTCGGTATGGCGGCCCATGCGCGGCGAATAGACCCCGATCTCGTCGGCAAGCGGCCCCAAGGTCGCGAGAATCCGCGCGCCGCGCACGACGATGCCGGCATCGGTTTCGCGCACGACCTCGAGCGCCGTCCCCTCCTGCAGGTTGAACACACCCGAAGCGGTGCGGCTACGCTGCAGGTTGATCAGGGAATGGGTCAGGGTCAGGTCGTTCTCGCGGATGTATTCATAGTAACGGGCCATGTTCTCGCCGAATTCGGGCCGGCCCTGCGCAAAAAACTCGGATGCCCCAGCCCAGGCGGCGTAGGTCACGTTCATGAAATCGGGCGAGCGGCCCATCATGCCGCAGGTGGTGCGCGCCCAGTTCAGCATCATCGCGCTGCGCCGTTCGAGGTCCTCGCGGGTGCGCGGAATAATGAAGGAGAGACCGACCCGCTCGCCTGATGTCGGCGAGACATAGGTCATCGCGTCGCGGAATTTCGGGTCGCATTGCTGGTCGTAGAGCGAGGCGATGGCGCGGGCGCCGCCCTTCAGCCCGGGATGCGCGGTCACGTCGCGGACGCGCTCGCCGCCGAGCCAAACCTCCCGCTCCTGCTCGCGCAGCCCCGCCAAATATTGCTTGCCGCTACGCACACCCATCACGCCTCTCCCAGTCGGCGAAACGGCGCAGAGAGTACGCCAACGTTGGGCATAAGACCAGCAAGCTTGCCGCGGTTACGCTGTTGCCGGCGGACCAAGGCCCGCGCTTTTCGAAACGGCATCCGCGCGGCACCGGCGAAGCGATGCGCCAAGGGCCGGGTGTCATCGAGGCTCACCGTCATCTCCGGCGCTGGTCCTTTTCGAGCTTTGTGATCCACCGTTCGAGCATCAGCACCGCCAATATTGCCAACGCGAAGACCATGCACCAAACAGCGCTGGCGACAGGGGTCATCAAAAGGCTCCGATTTGACCCGGAGGCGACCCGACCAAGTCGCGCCAAACGCAAGAGCGCGCAACGGCAAGGGCGAACGGTCGGTAGTCATCGCACCCTCCAGGCGGGGTTCGGCTCTGGTATTTCGCGCGATCTTGGCTATTTATCCAATCGATTGATCATATGACAATCATGAGCGTCATGGATATCCGCGCCGTCGACCTGAACCTCTTGAAAGCGTTCGACGCCTTGATGACCGAGCGCGCGGTCACCCGCGCCGCCGGGCGCATCGGTCTGTCGCAGCCGGCGATGAGCCATGCGCTGTCGCGTTTACGCGATCTGTTCGCCGACGATTTATTTGTCCGCAGTCCAGGCGGGATGGAGCCGACTGCCCGGGCACGCGAGATCGCGCCCTTGGTGTCGACCGCGATCGATCATATCGACGCGGCGCTGAACCCCGGCACGAGTTTCGAATCGGCGCTGAGCGAGCGCATCTTTACTGCCGGCATGGCCGAATATGCCGAGGTCCCGCTGGTCGAGCATCTCGCCCAAGCCTTTAGCCGAACCGCGCCGAAAGCGACCTTGCGGCTCGTCCCGACCACCGGCGCCGAGGCGCCCGAGCGGCTCGATCGCGAGACCGTCGATGTCGCCGTCGCCCATCTCGGCACGCGGCTCGTCGACGGCCTGCCGCAGCGCTTCGAATCAAGAATCTTGTTCCGAGACCCGTTTGTCGTCGTCGCCCGCCGCGGGCATCCGCACTTGGCGCAGCCGTTGTCGGTCGAGGCTTATGCGGGTTTGGGGCATGTGCTGGTCTCGCCGCGCGGCGACACGACGGGCGCCGTCGACCGCCCGCTCGCTGCACTCGGGCTCGGCCGGCGCATCCAGCTGCTGGTTGCCACCTATCTGGCGCTGCCAGCGGTCCTGGAGGCGACCGACCTGATCGCGACCGTGCCCGAGCGAACCGCCCGGCGCATCGCCGCTGCCGGCTTTCACATCAGCCCGCTGCCGATCGATCTCGCGGTGACGGTGTCGATGGCATGGCATCGGCGCAACGCGCGCGCGCCGGCCCATCTTTGGTTTCGCTCGCTGTTGATCGACGCCGCAAGTTGACGGACCTCCCAACCGAGGAGCCGGCGCCGAGAATGTGGATGGGCCGAGGATGGCGATCGCGTCGCGGTCGAGAGGCCGGCCCGGGGACACGCCCTGGGCCGGCGGTGGCAGAGTTCAGGCCGCGGGCGCGATGGTATAGACGTGCGCCGGATCGGCGATGTTCTTGAGCTGCTGCTCCCCAAGGTCGATAACCTCGGCGGCGATCGTTCCGCGTGCATGGCGCCACGCCTCTGCGGAGATGCAGATGCCGCCCGGTGGGGCAAGACCTTCGAGACGCACCGCGAGGTTGACGCCGTGGCCATAAATGTCGTCCGCCGCGACGATAACGTCACCGAGATTGACGCCGATGCGCAGTTCGATGCGCCGGGTCGGTAGTACCCCGGCGTTGCGGGCGATAATCCCCCGCTGCATTTCCAAGGCGCAGCGGACGGCATCGACGATGCTGCCGAACTCGACGAGTGCCCCGTCGCCGGTGTTCTTGACCATCCGGCCGCGATGCTCACGAATCTTCGGCTCGATGACCTCGCGCCGGTAACTCAGCAAACGGGTATGCGTGCCTTCCTCATCGGCGACCATCTGCCGTGAGTAGCCGACGACATCGGCCGCGAGGATCGCCGCAAGCCGGCGTTCAACGCGCATTGCACCGTCACCGACCCCGCGTTTGCGAAGACGTGCCAACGCCCGAACCGTGAACGGCACCAGGCATTGGACCGCAATAGACGCGCCACCGGCCAGCAATCCGGTGACCAAGGCTTTGCCCAAATCCGGCCAAGGAACCTCTAACATGACCCGCGTCCTTCGATCGCAGGGACCCGCCAGAACCTTGGACAGAAAAGCAAAAGCCCCGTCCGTGTCCGGCGGGGCCCTGGAAACCGTGCATATGCGCAGATCGCTCAGCGCAAACGAACCTCCTTCAGCCCCTCGCTCGGGATAAGCCAAGCTCCGCAGGTCGACATCGGAATCTGCGCCACCTCATACATGCTCGCAGCTTTACGCGACGTTCGGCGTGTCTGTCAAGGTGCTCGTGCGCGATGCGCTTCGCGCTCCGCCAACAAGCCGCCCAACAACGCGAGACAACCGTTGCGGTGGCAATCCCGCTGCGCGAATTGCGGCGGCACGAGTTTCACTTCAGTCGCGGTGACTGGTTGACCGGTGCGATGCTGCACTGCATCATAGGTCGGAAGCATGGCTGTCGTTGCAAATCGCGCCGCATCGGCGGGCTGCGCAAACACGCGAATAAGTCGAGGTTGGCAAGGGGGGCGCCCGAAGGCGGTTTTGGATGTCGGCAGCCCGCCGCAGCGGCAGCTGTCGCCGAGCGCAGATGCGGATCAGCGGGAGAAATCTGCCATGGCCAAAACCATCGAACTGCCCGGGTTCCTGGATTTACCGGCGGGCGTCGCAATCAAGGGCGAAATGCGACCGGGCTACGAGAAGGTGCTGACCCCGGCGGCGGTCGCCTTTCTCGCCGGGTTGGAGCGCGAATTCGCCGCCGAGCGCCGCCGCCTTCTCGACCGGCGCGGCGAAATCCAGCAGCGCCTCGATACCGGATGGAAACCCGATTTTCTTTCCGAAACCAAAGCGGTCCGCGACGGCGATTGGCGGGTGGCGCCGATCCCCGACGACATCCGGGACAGGCGCATCGAGATCACCGGCCCGACCGACCGCAAGATGGTGATCAACGCCCTCAATTGCGGGGCGAGCGTGTTCATGGCCGATTTCGAGGATGCGAACACCCCGTCCTGGGACAACATGATCGACGGCCAGGCAAATTTGATGGATGCGGTGCGCCGCGCCATCACCTTTGACGATCCCGAAACCGGCCGGCATTATTCATTGAACGACAAGACCGCGGTGTTGTTCGTGCGTCCGCGCGGCTGGCATTTGCCGGAAAAGCATCTACTGGTCGATGGCGAGCCGATGTCCGGGGCATTGTTCGACTTTGGCGTGTTCTTTTTTCACAATGCCAAGGAACTGTTGGCGCGCGGCAGCGGCCCCTATTTCTATCTGCCAAAAATCGAGAGCCATCTCGAAGCGCGGCTGTGGAACGACGTGTTTCTCTCGGCGCAGGCGCAGCTCGATCTGCCAATAGGCACGATCCGCGCCACCGTATTGATCGAGACGATCATGGCCGCCTTTGAAATGGACGAGATTTTGTGGGAATTGAAAGATCATTCGGCCGGGCTCAATTGCGGCCGTTGGGACTACATCTACAGCTTTATCAAAAAGTTCGCCGAAGACCCCGCCTGCGTGATGCCGGACCGCGGCCAGGTGACGATGACCAGCCATTTTCTGCGCAGCTACAGCCTGGCGCTGATCAAAACCTGCCATCGCCGCGAAATCCACGCTATGGGCGGCATGGCGGCGCAGATCCCGATCCGCAACGACCCCGCCGCCAACGAGGCGGCGATGGAAAAGGTGCGCGCCGACAAATCGCGCGAGGCCGGCGACGGCCATGACGGCACCTGGATCGCCCATCCCGGGCTCGTCGGCATCGCCAGGGAGATTTTCGACCGCGAGATGCCGCAGCCCAACCAGATCGCCCGCAAGCGTCAGGACGTGCACTTCGCCGCCGCCGATCTCTTGGCGGTGCCGATGGGGACGATCACCGAGGCCGGGTTGCGCCAGAATTTGAATGTCGGGATCGGCTATATCGAAGCGTGGCTGCGCGGCAGCGGCTGCGTTCCGCTGTACAATTTGATGGAGGATGCCGCCACCGCCGAGATCAGCCGCGCCCAGGTATGGCAATGGATCCGCCACGGCGCCCGGCTCGACGACGGCCGCGCGATCGACGCCGGCTTGTGCGGCGCGCTGCTCGACGAGGAACTCGCCAAATTGCGCGACGCCGCCGGCGACGCGGCCTATCGCGACGGACGTTACGAAGACGCGGCGCGCCTCTTCTGCGACTTGATCAAAGCCCCCGCCTTCCCCGAATTTTTAACCGTGCCCGCCTATGACATGATCGTCGCCGAGGGCGCGTAGCCCGCCCGAAAGGGCGGCGCCGCAGTGACCGCCCTCAGCGCATGCGGACGCCGCTCGCAGTCGCCGCCTTCGACCGCGAATAAGGTTCTCGACATGTTGTAGGGTAGCTGGAGACGAGGCGGGCGTTCGATCGTTGGATTTTTGAGTATTACCCGACGCTGCCGTCGGGGGTGCGGCGGAGGACGGTTCCGGGGAGCGCGCCGGTATGGCGGACGTTGTCGACGACGATGGCGCCGTTGACGAGCACGGTGGTGCGGGGGCCGCTCGGGTATTGG
>DATMKU010000151.1:0-4287 GCA_035570935.1 Allostellaceae bacterium | reverse complement strand
CGGCTTTTCGAACGTCGCGCGGTCGATGACCGTCGCCGGATCGAAAACGGCGATGTCCGCGTAGGCGCCGGCGGCAATTGCGCCGCGGCCCTTGAGGCCGAATCGCGCCGCCGGCAGACCGGTCATCTTGCGCACCGCCTCCTCCAAAGGAAACAGGCCGAGCTCGCGGCAGTAATGGCCGAGCACCCGCGGAAAGGTGCCCCACAGCCGCGGATGCGGGTGGAAATCATGCGGCAGCCCGTCCGAGCCGATCATCGTGTGCGGAAAGCTCAACACCCGCTGCACGTCGGGCTCGTCCATCGTCCAATAGATCGCACCCGCCGGCTGCAGCCGGTCGACCGCTTCCGTGACGCCGACCCCCCACTCGGCGGCGATCGCCGACAGTTCCCGGCCGGCCTGCTCCGGCGCGCTCTTCGACCAGGTGACGAGCACCTTCGAGGCGCGCTCGGCCTGGCCGGCGCTCAGCACGGTCGATGAGGCGATATAGGGATAGGCATCGAGCCCGACCTGCTGCTGCCCGATCGCCGCGGCGATGACCGGCAGGGTCATGGCGGTGCGACCGAAATTTGCGCGCCCTATCGTCTTGTGATGCGAGATCACGACCGGCACCCCGGCGTTGCGCCCGACCGCGAAACCCTCCTCGAGGCTGTCGAGCACCCGATCGCCTTCGTTGCGCATATGGGTCGTGTAGAGCGCGCCCGCTGGGCGCAACAGGGCCGCCAAGGCCTCGATCTCGGCGGGCGGGGCATGCTCGGCCGGGGCATAGGCGAGTCCGCTCGACAGACCGACCGCCCCGGCGTCGAGCGCCTCCTGCAACAATTCACGCATATGCCCGATCTCGGGCGCCTCGGCCGGCCGGTCGAGCGCCGTCATCGACCCGACGCGCAACGTCGAATGGCCGACGAGACAGGCCGCGTTGATTGCCGCCGGGGTGCGGTCGAGAGCGGCGAGGTAGTCGGCGAAGCGGCCATAATGGTAATCAACGGCCTCGCCGATCAGGTCGAGCGGCGGTGGGGGCGCATGGTCGATCGTCAGCGGCGCGAGGCTGATCCCGCAATTGCCGGTGACGACAGTTGTCACCCCCTGGCTCGCCTTCGCCATCATCTCCGGTGTGGCGAACAGCGCGCGGTCGTCATGGGTGTGGACGTCGATAAAGCCCGGCGCGACGATCTTGCCCGACACATCGATCTCGCCCGCACTTGCCGCTCGCACCACCGCGCCGATCTCGGCGATGCGGTCGCCCTCGATCGCGACATCGGCGCGAAACCGCGCCCGCCCGCTGCCGTCGATGACCTCGCCCCCACGCAGGATGTAATCGGCCATTTCTTTCCCTTACTCCGCAGGTCGCCAGGGCGAGCTTTGCCCGCAAACCCGATCTCCTTCAAGACATCGTTCGGCGTGGAGTCCTCGATCCGCTCCGACCCGCCAGCCGGCGGCCAGTGCCGCCAGGTCCGGCTCTCCCTACACCAGCCCGCGGATGCCCGCGCCGCCCGCGTTGCGACGCCTCGCCGAGAGCGTCAAAAACTCGTTGCATCGCCAAGCGGGTGTTTGCGTAGGAAGCCAGCGTATGGCGGAAGAGCGCAGCGTCTTCCGCCATTCTGCGATCATCGGATATGAATTGGCCGTTCGCCCCGTACGGCTGCTGGGGTTGCGAGGGCCTCGCTTCGACAAATCGGGTCGACATTTGGCGGAACGTGCTTTTGAGGCTGGGCAAAAATCCCGTCGCATCGACGGCGTGCGTGCTTCGAGGCGCGCTCCGGCTTCACCGGAGGCGCTCCTCAGCATGACGTAAGCCGTCGATGGCATTAGGAATACTCGTCATCCTGAAGGAGGCCGCAAGGCGGCCGTCTCGAAGGACGCACGGCCTCGATCCGGCTCTCAGGGCAATACGTGCCCAGTCTCCTTTGCTTCTGCCCCCTACGGCGGCGCGGTTTCCGCCGTCGGGAGCGGGTGTTGGCGCAGGAAGTTGAAGTCGCAGCCGCGATCGGCTTGCAGGATCTCGTGGCGGTAGAGGCGGGCGTAGCCGCGCTCGGGGATCGGCGGCGGGGCGGCGGGGCGGCGGGCGAGTTCGTCGGGCGGGACGAGGAGGTCGATGCGGCGTTCGGCGACCGAGAGGCGGATATGGTCGCCGTTGCGCGCTTTGGCGAGCGGGCCGCCGCTCGCGGCGTCGGGGGTCACGTGCAGGACGATCGAGCCATAGGCGGTGCCGCTCATCCGCGCGTCGGAAATCCGCACCATGTCCTTGACCCCGGCGCGCGCGAGCTTTTGCGGGATCGGCAGATAGCCGGCCTCCGGCATGCCCGAAGCCGAGAGCGGGCCGGCGTTCTGCAACACCAGGAAGTCGTCGGGGGTGACGTCCAGCGCGGGGTCGTCGATCCGCGCCGACAAATCCTCGAGGGAAGTGAAGACGACTGCCCTCCCCTCCTTCTCGAACAATTTCGGGTCGGCGGCGGAGCGCTTGAAGATCGCCCCCTTTGGGGCCAGCGAGCCGAACAGCGCGACGAGCCCACCCACCGGCTGCAACGGGTCGGCGAGCGGCTTGACGACAGCGCGATCGACCGGGCCGGCGGGGGCGGCGAGACGCTGGGCCAGGGTTTCGCCGGTCACGGTCAGGCAATCGAGATGCAGCAGCGGCTCCAGCTCGCGCAAGACCACGCCGATGCCCCCGGCGGCGAACAGATCCTCCATGTAATGCGGGCCGGTCGGTTTCAGATCGACCAGCACCGGGGTCGAATCGCTGACCTCGTTCAAATGCCGCAAATCGATGTCGATCCCGGCGCGGCCGGCGATCGCGGTCAGGTGCAATACCGCGTTGGTCGAGCCGCCGATCGCCATCAGCACGCGCAGCGCGTTTTCGACCGCGTCGGGGGTGACGATATGGTCGGGGGTGAGCCCGCCGCGGGCGAGCTGCATCGCCGCGCGCCCTGTCGCCTCGCCGGCGCGCAGCCGGTCGGCATGAACCGCCGGGATCGCGGCGGTGCCGGGCAGGATCATGCCGAGGGCCTCGGCGATCGAGGCCATTGTGCTCGCGGTTCCCATCACGGCACAGGTGCCGGCGGTCGTCGCGAGATTGCCCTCGACCTCGTGGATCTCGTCGGCTCCGATCTCGCCTGCGCGGTACCGCGCCCAAAAGCGGCGGCAATCGGTGCAGGCGCCGAGGCGCTCGCCATGCCAGCGCGCGGTCATCATCGGCCCGGCGACGAGTTGGATCGCCGGCCGGTTCGCGGAAATCGCGCCCATCAATTGCGCCGGCACGGTCTTGTCGCAGCCGCCGACCAACACCACCGCATCCATCGGCTGGGCGCGGATCATCTCCTCGGTGTCGATCGCCATCAGGTTGCGAAACATCAGGCTCGTCGGGTTGAGAAAGACCTCGCCGAGCGAAATCGTCGGAAAGGTCAATGGCAGCCCGCCCATCGCCAGGACACCGCGCTTGACCGCCTCGATCAGCTCGGGGAAATGGCGATGGCAATTGTTGTAGCCGGAATAGGTGTCGGCGATGCCGATCACCGGCCGCGACAGCATGTCGCTCGAATAGCCCATCGAGCGGGCAAAGGAACGCCGCAGATAGAGCGCGAAATCGGGGTCGCCGTAATTGGTGAGCCCGCGCGACAAGCCCGTGGCGCCGACCGGTTGGTCCATGCTGTCCTCTCCAGCAAAATGGTCCGCCAGCTTGCCGCCGGGGTACCGCCGCAGGCAAGGGCGGCGTCGCGGCAAGCGGTCGGCGCTGGCGCGGGTCGGCCGTTTTGGTTACGGCTCTCGGCTGGAGACGATGCCGCCGCCGGCGGTCGCTTCGAACGCCTTCAGATCGGCCTCGTAGGACAGCCGCTCGGACTCGCAGGCCGATACTTTTGTCGGGTTTTCCGCCAGACACGATTTGTAGGCGGCTTTCGACCCCTCCATATCGTTCCGGGCCTCCATCCTGACGGCAACACCGCAAGCCGACAGAGACATCGCCACCGCGAACAGAAGGCAGAGCTGCTTCATCGCTGACCCCGTGGGTTTCCCGCGTCGATCTTGGCGCTGCCGAGGTCAGAAAAGCGTCAAACCCGCGCCTTTTCGATATGAACGCGTTTCCGTCGAACGATGGTAAAATCAGCTCGATGCTGCGTTGCGGAAAAGCAAATGACCGAAATGAGCCGTAGGTTGCGGGCGATCGACCAGCTGACGGTCGATGTCATCACCGACGACGTCAGCGACAATTACGTCAGCAAGACATTGTTCGCGGTTTCGGAATTCGCCAACATCGTCCGCGCCGGCGCCACGGCGCTGTCGGGCGAGGCGCTG
>DATMKU010000150.1:0-6481 GCA_035570935.1 Allostellaceae bacterium | reverse complement strand
CGACCCGACGTACAGGGCCGCGAAGTCACGCCACCAAACAAACAAGGGGGGTAATGCCTGCCCCACCTCGGCTGCGCCGAGCCACACCAGCCCATACCCGGCCCCCCGGGCAAACGCGTCGATCAGACGAATCGACGCCGCTGCGTCGATGTCCGGCCCATCACCCCGTTCCTCGACGCTAAGGCGTCCGTGAGGGGTTAACCGCAATCCGAGTCTGGGCATGCTGCTATCTCAAAACGGTTTCCGATCCTCTGTGTGGCGTAGGAGATGGGCTGACCGTCCGTTGCTGGTGGCGGTCTGAGGGGGCAATGATCGCCTAATTTTGGAGGATCGTTTCGTGCGTAATTTCGACCCACATTTGAAACCTGACGAGGTTGTCGGCATCCGTCGTTTCAGGGGATCACCGGGGTGGGCGGCGGGCAGTATTAGTCGGGGCATGACTCGGTAGGTCTTATTTGAAAAGCGCGGTGGGGAATTGCTCGCTGGCTGAGGCCTGTCCCCGGCGTGCCGAGGGCGCAACCTAAGTTGCCGCCCGCGCCTTAGCCCAGCGGGGCTGGTTCCGATGACGGCGCAGCAAGACGGGGCCGAACGCGCGTAATTTAGCGAAATAATCGGGCGGCGCCGATCCCAAGCCAAGCGCCGGTGCCGCCGGATCCAAAACCAGCCAGGTACCGGCAGGCCACGCCCGCGCGCGCGTGCTTCTTCCGCCAGCTTGAGCGTCTCGCGGCGGGCCCAAAAATCGGCGCGGCTCGGCTGCACGGGGATTAGCACAAGATCAGCGGCGGCAATGGCAGACCGGGTAACCTCATAATTTCGCGGCAGGCCGTCGATTACCACATGACCGTAATCAGCAGCGAGCGTCGGCACATCCCGATGCAGCATCGGCTGCGGCAAGCCGATCAGCACGAAAGGCGACGGCTTCTCGCGCACCGCAGACCAGTCGGTAGCCGTATGCTGGGGTCGGCGTCAATCAACAGCACCTCGCTCCCGCTTTCGGCCAGTACCGCCGCAAGGTTTAAGCGACATCGTCGTCTTCCCTGCCCCACCCTTCTGATTGACGATCGCGATCACCTGCGTCGTCACTGAAAACTCCCTTTCTGTGTATACGGTTTACCGGTCCCGCCGAACCGGCAGGAGGCGATTCTGCACCGGGCACTTCTGCCGGTGCTGTTTGGCGATCACGAAGAGAAGAGTACCCTTCCGGATCATGGGCGAGGCTGCCGCGCGATTTATTTGGCCAGGCGCCGCTCCAAAATGCCCCCGACGACACGGAGGAACAGGCCGCCGCGCGTGTTTGACAGCGGCGTTTGTGTCACCGACATGGTGACGCGGCATGGCGATCGCGTCGTTTCGCAGCAAGCCTCTCGGGGATCTGTTCATGAACGGCGCCACGCGGCGGATTGACAAGCGGCTGCATCGCCGGCGGCTGTTGATCCTCGATGTGATGAACCGCGCGGAGTCGCTGGCCGACGTCGCCAGCCTGCCGGGGTTTCATCCGCTGGCCGGCGATCGCCGAGGACATTACGCGGTCACCGGCATCGGCAATTGGCCTAGACCCGACAGTCGTGTCACCAGCCGCCAAATCCGTCAATCGATGGGCAGGCGGGCGTCCATGTCGAGCTCGAAGCGGCCGTAGGGGTTGACATGCTCCCAGAAGAGTGGCGTCAGGGCGCCGCGATCCCTGGCGGTGAGTTTTCCCGACCAATGCGGCTGCGCCAAGACGCGCTGCAACATCAGGGTGTTAATGTACACCATGCAATTCTGGAGCATATGCAAGGCGAGCATGCTGATCTCGTGATCCTCGCGGCGATTGCTGACCATTTCGCCGCGGCGGGCGAAGAAGATGAAGTCGTTGGCGCTGTTCCATTGTTCGATGACGTTGAGGCCCTCGTTGATCTCGCGGCGGAGGTCTTCGCCATGAAGGTACCGGCACAGGAAGATGGTTTTGATCGCTTTGCCAAGTTCGGCGAAGGCTTTGTAGGTCGGATGCTGAATGTTGCTTCGGACAAAGCGGCGAAGGATCGCTTCGGTCTCGGCCGTGCCGATACGGACGGCCGTCGCGTATTTGACCAGCTGGTCGTATTGCTGGCCGATCAATTCCCAATCGATCGGCTTCGTCAGGATGGCCTGCAGGTTGGGGGAGGCGTCCGCTCGTCCGGCATCGGGCCTCGACAGTTTCTGAACCGGGATCGCCTTCAGCCGCGGCATGAGCTGGAAACCCAGCGACCGGCAGAAGGAAAAGGCGATTGTGCTTTGGCCGTGGGAGTCGACGTACTGACGATCGACCTCCATCTCGGTGCAATGATGAACTACCCCCTCGATCATCGCGGCGACCTCGGAGGAGGCGGGGATTTGAGTTGCGAAAGAATGCACAGCGAATTGCGCTCGACATGCCAATAGATCATGACGCCGCGCCCGCCGTAGCGGATATGCCATTGCGTGGTTAGGTTCTGGTCCCAGGCGCCAAATTGCTTGGAATCCGATGCACAGGCCGTCGTACCGTCGCCCCAGATGGCCGGGTTGCGAGCCTGCAGCGTGCCGTTTGTGACGATCGCGATGGCCTGGCGCAAGGCATCGATCGTGACATAGGCGAGGTCCTTGGCGGTCGTGCCGGATTGGAGGCCGGCCATCCGCTGAAATCCGGCGTTCGTCCCAAGGCCGTTCAGGCAAAGCAGCAGCCGCGGCCGCAGGATCGAACGATCGAGGGTCTCGTAGGCCGTCGAGCTTTTCAAAGCCTCGGTGAAATTCAGGCGGAGATCGGCCTCCTTGAGCATGTCGAGGAGGCTGGTCATCGGCTACGTCGCGACGGTTTCGGCCTTGACCGCGGTCAAGTTCGGGGCTTCGGGGAGGGGATCGAACGGGGTCACCGTGATCCAGGCATCCTCTCCCCGCTTCCGGTCGATGCGGACACGGCGGTTGCGCGGCATGCCGCGGGTAGCCGTTTCGAAGGGCTCTGGCGATGATTCAGGCCGACTTCGCACTCGCTGGCCAATTTGGCGGCTGGTGACACGACTGTTGGGTCTAGGCCCAATTACCGGGTAACCTTCCGGTTGGAAGAACGGAGCATCTACAATGTCGACTTCCTCGATTATCACTAGGATGCGCCGGCCGAGTGCGCCAGGCGAGATCCTGGCCGAGCTCTACCTCGAGCCGCGCGGACTCTCGGTCACCGAGCTCGCTGCCGCGGCCGGGCTGTCGCGCAAGCATGTCAGCAACATCATCCACGGCCGCGCCAGCATTACCGCCGAGATTGCGGTACGGCTGGGCCGGGTGTTCGGGACCAGTGCCGGGCTGTGGCTGGGTTTGCAGCATGATGGCGATCTTTACGATGCAGAACCGGCGGTGCCAGCTGACTCGGTTCAATCGCTCACTGCAAGCTGAGCGAAGTTACTGGCACCTGCGTTGAGCGACGGACGGTGACAACCTCGCCCACACCGAGGACGAGAAGCGGGCGCTGATTGCGTTGTTTGAAGCGGACCCTGGATTACACCCGCTTTCCGTGTGCGCGGGTCGGGGCCCCCGCTCAAGTTGCGATCCTGCCAAGCTCGAGCGGCCATCACCTCAGCACCTCTGCCACCGCTTGTAGCGCTGCGGTTCGAAAATACGCGGTGGCCCGCGTACTTCTCACCTTCATGCCTCGTATCCGGCGCCGCGCGGTGATCAGTGCACCGCTTTGCGTCGCTTGCCCCATTTCGCCTGGCGCAGCGCCACAAACTGCCGGTCAGCCGCAGCTCACCTTTTTCATATTTCCGCAGCATGCCGGCGAAATAGCCGCCGGAGCTGCTTGTGAAATGCCCGGCTTGGCGCGTCGACACCAGCGCCAGCGCGACTGCGGCATAGGGCCGGCCCATAACCTGGCAGGCGCGCGCCCACAGGGTCCGGCTGATGCCCATCTCGCCGCCGAGCTAATCGGCGGCACCGATCGAATTCCTGATGATCCCCGGCGCGCCGACGCCGGTGGCGCCGTTCAGCCACACGACGGCGGTGGACGGCTGGCTGTTCGTCACCGGTCAGATGCCGACCGATCCCGACGACGACGGCGGCCCGCTGCCCGAGGGGGTCGAAGCCCAGGCCCATCGCGTCCTCGGCAATTTGCGGCGGGTGCTGGCGGGCGCCGGCAGCGGTCTCGATCAGGTCGTCTTCGCGCGGGTCTACCTGACCCGTTTCGAACGCGACTACGCAGCGATGAACGCGGTCTACCGATCCTATTTCGCCCCCGGAAAGCTGCCGGCGCGGACCTGCATCGGCGTCACCGCCCTCGCCCGCGGCGCGCTCGTCGAGATCGACCTTCTCGCCCGCCGAAAGACCGGCTGATCGCGTTTTCGTGGCCCGGCATCGCTGCGAGCACCAACGCAGCCGATCGAAAGCTGGTGCCCCGAGTCGGATTTGAACCAACGACCTACCGCTTACGAAGCGGTTGCTCTACCGCTGAGCTACCGGGGCGACCGCGATCACTCATAGCGTGTTCCGGTGCCCGCGCCAAGCCGTTTGGGTAGCCCGACAGGGTCAGGCATTTGCGGCATTGACCGCCGGCAGTGCGGCAGCGGGTACGGCGCCAAGCTCGCCGGCCGCCGGGCGTCTCCCTTCGACCCCAAGCGGGTGCGCCACGTTGGCCCCGGTCCACGCCGGGGTCCGCCAGGCGAGCGCGTCGAAAGCCCCGCAGCGCGGGCACAATGAGCGCCATTCGATGTTCTTGCCCCCGCAACTGGCGCACACGTAGCGCGGGTCGGGAAGAGCGCCAATGGCGCGGTCGAGCCATTCCCGCATCCGCGCGGGGTCGTTCTGCTCAACCTCTTCGAGCCGCGCCATCATCAGGCACAGCCGGGGTGTCGCCCGGTCGAGCACGTCCGCTGCCGCGGCCGGGGTTAGGACGGCGGCGGAATTTGCCGGGAGTACCGCGAAGGGCGGCGGATCGGCGGATATTGCGCGCTCCAGATGCCGGCGCGCCTCGCCCCACAGCTGGGCCTGAAACGCCGCCTCGGCCAATGCCAGGTGGCTCTCGCGCGCGGTCGGGTTTTGGGCGGCGAGGCGTTCGCAGCGCGCGACCCGCGCGAGCGGGGCTTCATCTTTCCACATCTCGCCATAGGCCTGGGCGAGCCCGGGCTGAGGAGCGGTGCGCCAGGCGCGCTCGATCGCCTTTGCGGCGCGGCCCGGCCGCCCGGCCGCCAGCAGCAGCCGCGCGTGATGGGCCGCGGGGGAAGCGAGGTCGGGCGTCAGCGGCCGCGCCTCGCCGGCCAGCGCCAAGGCTTGTTGGCGCTCGCCCCGCGCCGCGGCGGCGCGACTCAGCTCGTAGAGGATCACGCCGCGGTGATGGCGCGCGACCTCGGGCGTGATAAAGCGGCGCTTTGCCGCCTGTTCGAGCGCGTCGCGCGCCGCCTCCCAATGCCCGTCGCGGGCTTCGAGTTCAAACAGGCTCGACACCGCCCAGGCGGTATTCGGGCGCAGCGCTACGGCCCGCGTGGCGAGACGGCGCGCCGCGTCGCGGTCGCCTTCGCGCAATGCCTGGTTGAGCAGGCCGCGGAGGCCCAAAAATTCGGTCTCGCGACGGTCGAGCATCGCGGTGAAAAACCTTTTGGCCGCCAGCTCGTCTCCGCCGATTTGCGCCGCCTGAGCCGAGAGCAGCAGGGTCAAGGGCGGCTCCGCCAGCAGCGCCGCGGCCCGGCGCGCATAGCGTCGCGCCTCTTGCGCCTCGCCGGCGGCGACCGCGACCATGCCGCGGGTCAATGCCTGGTACCCGGCGCGCCGCCGACGCTCGCGCCGCCGCCGGAAAAACGCGCCGGGGCTGCCCAGGATCAGCGACAAGAGCCACAGCGCCAGCGCTATAGCGAGCGCCGCCAGGGCTGCGGCGGCAATCAGCACGCCGACCGAGGTGTCGATCTGCCAGCCTTGCCACAAGATCTCAACGCGGCCGGGGTTGTCGGCGAGAAACACCGCCGCCGCGGCCAGCGCCGCGATCACGATCAGCGCAAAAATCCCGCGCATCAGGACGGAGTCTTCGGTATGGCCGGCGCGGCGCTCGGCATCGGCGCCACGGGGGGTGCTGCGGGTGCCGCCACCGGGGCGGCGGCGAGGCGCGCGGTCAGCAATTCCTGCAGGTGCGTCAGCGCCGTTTCCGCGGCAAGCCGCCGGCGCGCCATCCGCAGCCAGGGTTGCGCCGCCTCGGCGCTGGCGCCGGTCAGCTGTTCAAGCGCCGCAACCGCACCGGCGAGATCGCCTTGCGCGAGTGCCGTTTGTGCAGCGTCGGCCCGACCAGGTTTGCCGCGGTCGTTGATCTGGCGGATCGTGACCAGCCCGCGCAGCCGCTCGAGAGCCTGTTCCCACCATTTGGATTTTGTCGCCGTTGGCTTTGCCGTCGTCATCCCCGCGGCCAAATCGGCCAGCCGCTGGCGCAGTACGGCGCGGCTTGCCACCCCGTCGCGGGCCGCATCGGCCAACGGTTCGGCGGCCGCGGTGAGATCGGGGTCGCGGGCGGCGAGCGCTT